>JALWJV010000402.1:0-18180 GCA_026996955.1 Deltaproteobacteria bacterium | reverse complement strand
CCAGGCTGCTTAGCGAGGTCATACAGATGTGGCAGGAGGGCACCTGGAAGCCTGACCCCAATGACCTGGGCAAATTGGTGGTGGATCAGCCGGGGCATTTCGTTCTCCTGGCCAACAATGGGCTCATCGCCAATTACTCCGGTGCAGCACTGCGTGACGGCCGCCCCGTGGGCCGGAGGATAAGCGCGCCGGCCTTCCCAAGGATCAAAAAGGAGGAAAGGTCCCTTGGTATCATGAATCCTGCAGACGGAAACATGACCACCACAATCCACCTGGCCCCGGATGATCCTACAAATCCGTTCAGGCACCTGTACCACCCCGACCACAGGGAAGCGGCCCAGTCGTATGAGGTGACCAGGAATATCACCATGACATTCAGCGACGTGGACCCTGACGGAAGGCCAATACCCGGCATATTTGAGATGACCCAGGGAAGCGCCCAGGTAGGTGGCATTTATGAAGAAAGCATAACAGGACTCCACAGGCATTTACTTAAAATCAAGGGGACATTCCTTTTGCACAAGGTCTCCAATGTATCCACATTGATTGAGTGAAAGCCCGGATGCAGGGGCCAGGTTTCAACAGATAAAAAGAGGGTTAGCCATGAAAGGTATTACACTGTTTAAAGCGGGTATATCGAAGATTCAAGGGATGTCTGGATTGCTTGCAACTGTTGTATTGCTGGCAAGCCTGCTCTTTCCTTCCTTCACCCGGGCTGCTGACCCGGAACTGGTCCGGGATATCTACCAGGGTGCATTCAACAGCACACCCCAGCACCTCACTGATTTAAACGGGACTGTATTCTTTGCAGCAGATGACGGCATACACGGGGTGGAGCTCTGGAAGAGCGACGGCACCCTTGAAGGCACCGAGCTCGTAAAGGACATCAATGCAAGCGGGAGTAGCCTGCCCGGTAACCTGGTGAACGTGAACGGCGTGCTCTATTTTGCAGCTGATGACGGGGTAAACGGCAGGGAGTTGTGGAAGAGCGATGGCACCCCAGGCGGCACGGTGCTGGTTGCCAACATAAACATACAGGGAGATAGCGACCCCACCTCTCTCACCAACGTAGATGGCACCCTCTTTTTTGCCGCTGATGATGGCTACCACGGAAGGGAGTTGTGGAAGAGTGACGGCACCACCGTTGGGACAGGCATGGTCAAAGACATCAATCCCTCGGGCAGCAGCAATCCCTCGTATATCATCGGCCTAAATAATATTGCCTATTTCTCTGCAGATGATGGCTCCACAGGGGCCGAGCTGTGGAAGAGTGACGGCACGGCAGGCGGGACGGTGAGAATCAAGGATATCGCACATGGAACCGATGGCAGTTCCCCCGCGGAATTGACCAGCGTGAACGGGACCATATTCTTCCGGGCCGATTATCCAAAAAACAACCCGGAGTTGTGGAAGAGTGACGGGACTGAAGCCGGCACCAGCATGGTGGCGGACATCAATAAAAATGAAGTTGTTGGCTCATTTCCAGCAAACCTGACTGGCATGAACGGGCTCCTGCTGTTTACAGCAAATGACGGCACCAACGGCATAGAGTTGTGGAAAAGCGATGGAACCAGGGCCGGAACGGTGATGGTCAAAGATATCAATGACGGGGGAAAGAGCAGCGATCCACAAAACCTCGTCGCCGTTAAAGGGACTCTGTTTTTCAGCGCCTTCACAGAGAATGAAGGCAGAGAGCTCTGGAAGAGTGACGGCACAGAACACGGGACGGGCCTGGTCCAGGACATTGTCTCAGGAGCAGGTTCAGGGTCTCCCCGGAACTTGATCAACCACCACGGCTGGCTCTTCTTTACGGCAGATGACGGAACAAACGGAAGGGAACTATGGTTCAGCGATGGAAGCAGTTCGGGAACAATCATGTTTTATGATATCAATCCGGGCCATGCGGACAGCTCCCCGACATCCTTCGTGTCCTCAGGAAGCAGGCTGTTTTTCGCAGCCGACGATGGCAGCCGCGGAAGAGAACCGTGGTCCCTGGTGGTCAATACCCCACCCATAATTTCCGAAATTCCAGACCAGTCCACCTTCCATGATAATCCAGTAACCGTCTCCTTTACCGTTGGCGATCTTGAAACCGATGCTGACAGTCTCAGCATTACCGCAACATCCAGTAACCAGACCCTTCTGCCAAACGGCAACATCACTGTTACAGGGACCGGCACAAACCGCACCCTCATCCTGACACCTGCCACAGACACCACCGGAACCACCGAGGTTACTGTTGAAGTCAGTGACGGCGAGGTATTTGCCAACATTACGTTCACTGTGGAATGGTATGCTGCCCTGGTGGTGGATCCTGCTGGCGGCCCGGGTTCTGACTATACAACAATATCTGCAGCCGTTAGTGCCGCCACCAGTGGCGACACCATTGTGCTCAAGGACGGTGTTTATCAGAGTAGTCAAGATAGCGGGATTTTTCTTGATGGATCCAAAAACATTACTATCACCTCTGCCAACGGGCCAGAAAATACTATCATTGAACTGAACAACAGAGCGCATGCCTTTGGCCTATCCAACACCAACTCCATTATAGAAGGACTCACCATCATTAACGGCGCCACCAATTACAATGGTAGTTCAATAAGTATCGTTTGTCTTGGAACAACCTCAACCGTAATCAGAAATTGTATCTTCAGGGGCAACTATGCAGGGCAAAACGGCGGAGCAATTACTCTTTCAGTGGATCAGGCTGGCGCTAAGCCCCTGATAAGTAACTGTGAATTCTATGACAACAGCTCAGACTCCAGCGGTGGAGCGATCTATGTCCAACTTAATAACTCAGGCTCCGGTTTCTTCACCATTGAAAATTGCAGATTCTTTGGAAACAGCGGTCAGAACGGCGGAGCCATAGCCGTAGAAATGCTCTCAGGATCCGCAAACGGATTATCAAAGATCAAAGATTGCCTCTTTTACTCAAACAGGGGCGTTAATGGCGGTGCAATACAGGGAATCTATCAGTTTGCCACGGTAGAGAACTGTAAATTCATGAAAAACAGGGCCATTTCGGGGGGAGGAATTTACACGGAAGGCGCAAAGATCGTTAATTCGGTGTTCCAGGACAATCTTGGAGTGGGATCTGGGGGAGCAATTTATTTCGGATTGGGCACAGGTAAAGATATTCAGCACTGTACGTTTTACCGGAACTCAACCAATGGAGACGGAGGCGCCATTTCCAACAGGGGAGGTTCTCTTAGAATTACAAATTCTATCTTGTGGGAAGACAACGCGGATGAAAATGGACAGGAAATCTACCTGGCTTCAACGGGGAATGTACTCACCCTTGACCACTGCGATATCCATGCAGGCATGGACAGTATTTATTTCTCCACAGGCACCACTGGCAGCCTGGGTGGCATAATAGACCTGGACCCGAAGTTTGCCCTTGACGAGGACCTGCACCTCATGCCCGGCTCTCCATGTATTGATGCAGGTACCATCACAGGAGGCCTGCCCGCCACTGACAAGGACGGAAGACCAAGGTTACTTGATGGAGACGGCAATCTCCTGCCATCTCCTGACATGGGTGCCTACGAGTTTGACAGGGCTGAAATACCCGCGGCGGCGGTTTCGCCCGAGAGATTCTATTTCACTGCAAGGCTGGGAGGTGTGCTGCCATCGAGCCAGGCCCTGTCCATAAGAAACAGGGGCCTCGGAAATCTTGACTGGGAGATCAGTGAAGACATGCCCTGGCTGTGGGTGGACAGGTACGAAGGCACGGTGACGGACAAGGTTGACGTTGTAAAGGTCTACGTGGACCAGGGAGGCCTTTCCCACGGGATTTACAAGGGCTCCATAAGGATCATAAATCCGGACACAATGGCAGTCTATAAAGAGATTGAGGTCACCCTCTACGTCACCAATGTACTGGATGTACCCGGCACATACGGGACCATCCAGGAGGCCATCGATGCCGCCTTACACGGTGATGAAGTGTTGGTGGATGACGGCACCTATTCCGGGCAGGGCAACAGGGACATTGATTTCCGGGGGAAAAGGATTTTTGTAAGGTCAGCAAACGGACCGGACTACACCACCATTGATTGCGGCGGCTTGGGGAGAGGATTCATCTTTCACAGGGGAGAGACAGAACAGTCCGTACTCCAGGGTTTCACGATCACCAATGGACACGCCGCGGGGGATTCCTCTACAGGAAACGGCGGGGGAATACTTGTCAAGCCTAACGCCTATCCAACCATTGTTGGGTGTACCCTGACCGCTAACAGAGCGGATAATTACGGCGGAGGAATGGCCTTGTTTGGAAGCGGTATTTTTGTGAGCCACTGCAAGATCGAGAATAACACCGCCGGTGTAAGCGGTTCAGCCCTTGGCGGAGGCATCTATGTCTATGGTGATGATGTGACCATTGAAAACTCCACATTTTCCCAAAATATCACGTCTGGAACATCGGGATATGGGGGAGGCATGTACTCCCAGGGTAGCTATTTAAAATTAAGATCCTGTTCTTTCTCCAATCACACCACACCAAGATTAGGCGGCGGCGCTTACATCGGGGGCCAGAAAGGTACTGTCTCGGCGTGCTCTTTTCATACCAACACCACCTCTTATGGAGGAGGTGGTCTGTATATCTCCTCTGGAGATGTAGTGAACTGTGTATTTGCAGAAAATACAGCCAGGAATTTTGGGGGAGGCATCTACGGCTCCAACACCAATGTATTCAATTCTACCTTTTATTCTAATAGCATCCTGGTGGGGGATGGTGGCGGAGGGGCATATATTGCGGGGGCTTCCGGTGAATTCCACATCAAAAACTGTATTTTCTGGCATAATTTTGTCTTTGAATTTTATAACGACCTGCAAGCCAACAAAGAAAACGTTTGGTTCTGCAACATTTCTGATGTTGAAAACTGGCCAACCGACTGGACCCACGTAATTATCAACAATGACCCGGCCTTTGTTGATGCCCCAAACGGAGATTATCGGCTCGATTCCTCTTCCCCCTGCATAGACAGGGGAATGGTGATACCCTCAATCTTCTCTGACATCCGCGGCTCGGTGCGGCCCGTGGACGGCAATGACGACGGATTCGGTGTATTTGATATGGGCGCCTACGAATACAGCAAGTATTACGGCGGCCTGCCGGAGGACCTCACGGCCAGGGGCTTCACGGACGTTGGTGTAGGGGGAACACTGGTTGTCACAAACTATGACTATGAAATCAAGTTCAAGGGAAAGGATCCGCTGCCTTCAGACCCACGGATCGACCAGCCGGACCAGTTTGACGTGCGCCTTGCCCTTGTGAACGAGTACGGCTACCGCGTGGAACTGGGCACATTCACGCTCCAGACATCCCAGATAGGATACTCCATTCCATACGTGTTTGGACCGGAACACACTGGCACGTGGCGCATCAGGGTGGAGATGGTGGAAGATCCCAACCAGTTCGCCGAGTCAGAGGAGATAACCATCAAGTACATGGACGTAACCCGGTACGCGCTGAGCCAGCAGATTATCCCGCCTGAAGGGGCGGATCCAGACATAAAACCGGACCTGGAAGTGGAAAGCGCATGTTACTGGAGCCCCCTCACCAACAGGCTTTACGCCATTGCCCCTGCCACCATGATGGTCACGTGGTATGAAGACCAGGAACGGACAAAACCTGTACCAGAGGTGGTGTACATCACCTATCCCAACAAGCAGGATTATCCAATGGATCCCGATGTTTACATACACGTGGCGGACTCCATGGCCGTGGACCTGCTGCCCGAAGGCACCAGGTTTGATAATGCCAGGATCATGTACGCGGAAAACGATGCAACTACGGCCCGGAACCAGTTCAAGGCCTCAAAGGAAGGCTGGTCCGTAATCCTGTACACCGACCAGGAGGCCCATGACCCTGACCAGAAAGAGGCGTTTGACGTGGTGAGGACCTATGTGTGGAATCACCATCAGTCTCCGCTTATACCTTACAATCCCATCCTGAACCCGGATTTCCCCATAGAAAAGCCAGGATATATCGGGCGGGAAATAACGGATCCCGAGCACTGCCCTGACTGCAAGAGCGGCTGGGTGTTCTTTGAAGTGGCCCCGTACGACGGGGGCGGCACACACAAGGTTTATGACCGCACGGTGAGAGAAGGGCCTATTTTTGCCGTAAATGAAGACGACCCCAGCACTGAGGACGATGACCTGGTGGTGGTATGGTACAAGAAGAGCGCGGCCTCCGGGGTTTGCTGGCCATCAAAGCCCGTACGCTACGATCCGCAGCTTCCTTCCGATGCCAGGCAGATAGTCATAGCCAGCGGACTCGGTTCAGGCCCCCTCCCCTTTGATGAGTATGGGGCCCTGGATAACATGCTGGTCTACAATCAGCCTGATCGAAAACTTCCGGGCTACAATCCCAATGAAGAGCATGCGGCCTTTTTCACGGCCCAGGGATCCAGTGATCCCGGAGTCTTTCCCCTGCGAACAGATCTGAACCAACCAGTGGACTTTACCTCCACATACCTGCACAATGACCGATCCCGCCCCTTTGTGCTCTTGAAATACAGGGACCCGGATACTGCCCGGTGGAATTTTGAAGTGTACAGGGTGGTTGCCCAGTCAGAGAGTTTCTCCTATGACGGCAGCACTGTTCAGTCAGTGGCAGATTATTCCCCGGGCCAGGATCGATACTACATTGATTCCAATGGCAATCTAACTTCAACCACCGGATTCTTCCCCCACGACGTCCCAAACAGCCAGTACAGCTATTACCTGGACGCCCAGGGACTTTTGAGAAGACACGGTGAAGCGGATCAGAAGTGGTACAACAAAGTTGACAGCTCAATTTCTGAAACGGATTTCGCACATGTCCATGTCTATTACATAGAACAGGACGGCACCCTGCCAGACATGGGTCTCCTTTCCAGCGAACCCACGTTGCCCGATGACAGGTATCTCCTTGATATCCACGGTGTTATCGTGGACAGCGACGTTTACTACCGCTTCCAGTACTCCGGGTTTGCGGGCATGGAGATCAACCCGCCGTATCCTGTCAACCAGTTGACCTTCGGGCCCTGTGCCGAGTCATACGTGGATAATGCCACGGAAGAGGCCGTGCTTACGGACAAGGACAACAAGTTCTTTGCCAAGAATGGTGGATACAATGGAGCACCAAAACAGGATGTAATACTCCATTACTTCTACAGGCTCCAGGACGGCTTCTGGTACGACCTGGATGAAAACGGGGTGCCCGACGAGGCTATCGGCACGCCGCTGCCGTGGCTTGAGGCTGCAGACGGCACGTTTGACGGCGTCCCAATTCCCATTACCTACTCCATCGTGTGGCCTGACCCGGTGCCCACCCTGCACGTGGGAGAGACCCTGCTGGATGCAAAGACCCAGGAGGGGGAGACAGTGGGTCTGCCAAACATCAAGGACCAGTGCGTGGTCCAGGTCCTCTTCGACCAGTCTGCCAAAGAGGGACACGGCCCAAGCGTGAAGCTCATTGATCCCTTGAAGGAATACGGGGTAGATGTGTTAGGCTGGGAAAACCCCGAATCGGACCTGCCTCCTGAGCTAAAGCCAGCCAGGGGAGACAACGACCGGTGGATCTTCAAGGCCCTGCCCCAGTACATCCAGTCCCGTCTTACCTACGACCCCCTGGCAGGGGAGCACGGCCAGTTAAAACTCAAGGGTGTTTACACAGAGGGCACGGGCGAGCCTACCCTGTTGCTCAACACGCTGACAGATCGTGATATGATGGAAATTGCACGACCTTTTGCTCCTGATCCCAATACCTTTGACCCAACAAACCCTTTTTCCGCCAATCTTATTCCGGACAGTTTAAAGAACGCCCTGGACAGCCTCACGGCGCAGGGAGATGCAGGTCTTGCTGGCACAACATTCCTCAAGACTGCCGAGATGAAGGCCCTCACCGCCGGAGACGCCCGGCACGTTCCCTCTTACGTGACCCTGGCGTTTAACAATGACCCGGACGACTGCCCAGGTCCTGTAACCCTTTCTGTCATAAAGGTGGCGTGTCCGCTTTACCGGGGCGAGATCAAGGTGATCGAGCCTGAAGACGTGTTCGAGGAGAAGGTTACCCTGCGCCATAACGGGGACTTTGGGGGCAAATCAGGCCAGCGGTGGTTCCAGTGGAAGTACCTCCCTGCTGACTTCTCAGGAATCCCTGAGGGGCCGGGTATGGGAGAGTATGGTGATCAGTGGAAGGACTATTTTGCCGTTATCCCCAAGCCTGGGACTACCCCTGAGGAAAAAGAAACTGGTAAGGGCAATTTCTACCAGGGCGCAGTGGACATAACCGTTCAGGGGACCGGGCAGCAGTTACTTCCCGACAAGTGGTTTTCTGTGCGTTACTACTATTACGAACCCGGGGTGGGCTGCACCAAGTTCAGTGAGTGGACCAAGCCTCAGCTCTACGAGGGCTGGGTCAAGCGGGTGATGAAAAACATCAACCTCTTTGACCAGAAGATCAAGGACTTCCACGACAGTGAAGTCAACACAATGGCAAGCATGATAAGCCTTGCAGGCCCGAGATACGAAGGGGACGTGGCCCTGAGTTCAGACCCTGACAACCTGAGGCAGCTTGGCATCATAGAGACCTATCACACCCTGCTCAACCGGGCCAAGGACCTGAGCATCAACCAGAATCTCGACCAGATGGACATCAACAAGGCGATACTCTTTGCCGCCAACCGGCTGGCCGGGCTCTACATCATGCTGGGTAACGAGGCATATTCCGATGCCATGGATCCCACCATCGGCTTTTCCACTGAGGACGAGCAGTACGGCACCGAGGCACCCTCCATATTCTGCTTCCAGAACCAGGTGGACTCCCTGATCGAGGAGGAACTTGCCCTGTTGAGAGGCCGCGCCGACGAAGGTGTGCGTCCATTCTACAACCGGCTCATCTGGAACTTCACCCTGGGTGACGGAGAGGTGGCCTACAAGGAGAACTACAACATCACCGACCAGAACAACGACGGCGAAATTGATGAAGAGGACGCCATGATCCAGTACCCACAGGGCCACGGGGATGCCTGGGGGAATTATCTCACTGCCCTCACCTACTACTACGACCTGCTGAGGAATCAGCACTTCACATGGGAGCCCCAGACCGAGGCCATCCTCGTGGGACAGGTACCGGTGGAGGTGGATTACCGGGACGAGCGGCAGTTTGCCGTGGCAGCGGCTGCCAAGGCCAGGGCCGGAGCCAGCATAGTGAATCTCACCTATCGGGACTACTATGTGGAAGACCCTGAAAGCCAGTGGCAGGGATACAGGGATACCAACCAGGAGAGGTCCTGGGGCCTTGACGGATGGGCACGCCGGGCTGGTCAGGGCGCCCTTTTCGACTGGGTGGTGGGCAATGCCATCCTCCCGCCTGAGAGTGTGGAGGATGTATTGAAAGAAGACTGGACAGCCTCAGACAACCAGACAGAGTTCACCCTCTCCTCAATTCACTATGATCCATCCACGGATTCGCGGGTACTCGAGGTCATCCTTAACGGCGCGGTACAGGACATCTCTGCATACACCGTTACCGCCGATACGAATCAGCACCCTGTCGTCACTACGGTGACATTTACTTCAGCCCTCCAGCCAGGAGACCAAGTCCGCTTCAGGCTGGTCAAGCTGGTTGAGGGCATACAGCGGATCGACCGGACCACCGTGGTGGAACTCCGGGAGATAGCAAGCCAGTACACGGCTGTTGAAAGCCAGGTGGACCAGGCAGATGCCGGGCTCAACCCCCTTGGCCTTGCAACGGACGTGGTGCCCTTTGACATCGATCCACAGGCCATTGACAGGGGCCAGACCCACTTTGAGCAAATATATGCCAAGGCGGTCCAGGCCATGAACAACGCCATCGTGGTGTTCAATCACGCAAACCAGAGCACCATGCTCCTTAGACACCAGCAGGACACCCTTGCTGACTTCAAACGCAACATCGATGACAGGGAGGCTGACTTCAACAACAGGCTCATCGAGGTATTCGGCTACCCCTACCCCGACGACTGCGGCCCGGGCAAGACCTACCCCACGGGCTATGACCAGACTGGACCCGACATTTACCACTACATGTACATTGACCCGTCGGAAATCCTGGGTGAAGACTACTCCCTGGGAAGTGAATTCCCTGTAACCTACAGGGAGATCGACGTGGACAGTGACGGGGCCCTTGTAGAGCACGAAAAGACGGTCATTTACCACGTGGCCACTGACAGCCGTTTCGGCATGGTAAAGCCCCCATCCTGGACTGGCCGGAGAAAGGCCCCCGGGGAGATCCAGTTGGCATACTCGGACCTGCTCCAGTTGAAGGGAAGGCTGGACAAGGCCCTGGATCAGTATGACGCGCTTATTGCGCGAATCGAAAACCAGGCAGAGCTTATCCAGGCCCAGTATGGCTATAACAGTGAAGAGATCAAGGTACTTAACGCCTCAAAGACCACGCAGCAATCACTTAACGACCACATAAGGGGGGCTAAAGACCAGGAATCCGCGGGTCTTACCGCTGCCAAGGTAACAACCCTGCTGGCAAATGCCGCCATGGAGGCGCTGCCCAAGTCAGCCGGTACCTCCTTTGATGCAACCTCTGCTGCCAGGGGAGCCATACTGCTGGCAGGGGGACTGGCTTCAGAGACCTTCATGAGCAGCTCCGACACCAAGACCGTCTCCATACTGGAAGCCCAGCAGGCCAAGGAGATCTCCTCAATGGAAACGAATATCACCCTTCGCATACTCCAGGGTGACTTTGCTGCCCGTAAGCAGGTCCTTGTTCTTGAAAACCTGGTTCGCTCCGAGGCAGGCCTGCGCTACGAGATAACGAACCTGGTGGCAGCCATGCAGCAGGCTGCCAGGAGCTATCTCATGGCGCTTACCAGGGGCCAGAGGCTGCTTGCTGAACGCCTGAGGTTCCGCAAACAGACGGCGTCACAGATAGTGGACTACCGTTACAAGGATATGACCTTCAGGATATTCCGCAATGACGCGCTGCAGAAATACAGGGCACAGTTCGACATGGCTGCCCGTTACGTTTACCTGGCAGCAAAGGCGTACGATTACGAGACGGCACTCCTGCCTGAAGATAGCCGGGCTGGAGAGAGCTTCCTTACGGATATAGTCAGGAAGAGGACAATAGGAATGATCCAGAACGGCCAACCGCTTACCGGGACCGGGCTGGCTGACCCCATGAAACGCATGTGGCAAAACTTCCAGGTCCTGAAGGGCCAGATGGGATTCAACAACCCGCAGATTGAAACAAACCGCTTCTCCCTGCGGGAGGAACTTTTCAGGATCAGGATGGACCAAGGCTCAAACATCACCTGGAAACAGGTGCTTGAGCAACACAGGGTGGCGGACCTCTGGGATATCCCGGAGTTCAGGCGTTACTGCCGCCCCTTTGCCCCGGAAGGCATTCCGCAGCCTGGAATCGTCATCCCGTTCTCCACAACGGTAACATCCGGCCTGAATTTCTTCAGGTGGCCCCTGGCAGGTGGTGACTCCTACTACTCGGCATCAAACTTTGCCACAAAGGTACGGGCTGCCGGGGTCTGGTTCAGCAACTATAACAACGTCGGGCTTGCCGAGACCCCGAGGATATACCTGGTCCCCGCAGGGCAGGATGTGGTGCGGAGTCCGGCCTACTACAACTTTGAAATCAGGACATGGCACTTAATGGACCAGAAACTGCCACTGCCTTTCCCGGTTTCCGGGCCTGAGCTTGATAATAACTCCCGGTGGATACCCACTGTTGACACGATTTTTGACGAGATGTTCCAGGTACGCAGGCATTCGGATTTCAGGGCATACCATGACAGCGGATACCTTGATGAATCAGAGATAAACTTTGACAGCCGACTGGTTGGCCGCTCGGTGTGGAATACGCGCTGGCTCCTTATAATCCCGGGCCAGAGCCTGCTCTACGACCCGGATGAGGGCCTGGATACATTCATCTATGGGCCGCTTGTGCCAGGGACCCAGGACGAAAGGACCGGGGACGGTGTCTCTGACATAAAGATATTCTTTGAGACGTATGCATATTCCGGCAACTAAAGCCTTGTGCGAAGGGGGACTGTTTTGAGCTTAAAAAACATTCCGGTTGCAGTGCTGCTCTGCCTCCTGCTCTTCATGCCAGGCTGCTCGCGCCAGGGCCAGGAAGAAGCTGGGGGGAAAGGGCAGCCAGGAGAAAACGCCGGGCCTGTGATCGCAACGGTTGGGAAAAACAGGATTCATGCCGGGGCATTTGAGCAGTTCATCAAGTCCAGGCATGTGGGTATGGGGCCGCACCTGGTCAAGACGGCAAGAAAACAGCTCAAGGACATGCTAACCAGCGAGGCCCTCTACCAGGAGGCCCTGCGCATGAAAATCGATCAGACCCCGGAGGTCCGGCGAAGGATCCGGCAGATAATCATCCAGCAGCTCCTTGAAGAAGAGGTGGAAAAACCGGTGAGCCAGTGGCGCATAACCGACCGGGAACTCCGGGAATACTACGAAAGGCACCTGGATGAATTTTCAAGACCCGAACAGGTCCGCCTTTCCGACATATTCATTGCGGTCCCCAGCGGGGCAACACCCAGGCAGAAGGAAGAGAAAAGGGCCATTGCAGAGGAGGTCCTTAAAAAGGCCCGCGAAAACAGGAACAGGATTTTCGGTTTCAGGAACCTGATCAGCAGGTACTCTGACATACCGGGATCCTGGCCGGGGGGCGATACAGGGTTCTTTGATCGCAGGGGCAAGCCAGCGGGGATTCCCCAGGCCCTGGTGAATGCCGCCTTTGCGTTAAAAAGGACCGGCCAGGTTGCGGATCACGTGATCGAGACCCGTGACGGCTTTCATGTGATCATGCTTACAGGCAGACGCTCTGCAATGAAAAAAAGCCTAAGGGAACTGGCCCCGGCCCTCAAAAGGAGGATGAAGCGTGAAGAGCGTGAGAGACGGCGCAGGAAATTTATGGAAATGGTAATGAATAAGGCCCACGTAGAGATCAATGAAGACGCATTTAAAAAGGTCATCAATGACATGGCCCGGAAAGAGATGAACAGCGGGCATGCTGAAACCCCATCCACGGGAATTCCTGCGCCTGCAAGCAGGAGCAGGGGCAACATGCCTCCCGCCTTCCCTCAGACCGGAACATTTCAGGCAGAATAAGGAGAGAGCCATGGATAACAGACAACAAGCTTCAACCATCAAGGGAGTGACACCCGCTGTTAAAATCCGGTATTTAAGCATCTTTGCCTTCCTGCTCGTGTTCAAGGTTACCCTGGGTGTTTGCCTTGCCAATATCCCCGAACCCGGAATCATTCTCTATGGCAAGGTCTTTGATAACGGGAGCCTGCTTACCAGCGGAGAACTTACGTGGACATTTGCGCCTGCTTCCGGTGGAGACTCCGTTGTCATAACTACCACGCTCATGCGGATCGATGCAGAGGGAGGCCCTTACTCATACAGGGTGGAATTGCCACTTACCTCGGTAGCGCCAGGCTCCCCTGACAGTTCCGGCACCCTTGTCATCACGGATTCACCTGTTGAATACTACAGGACCGCCCAGGTAACCGGCACATCCATCTCCATGACAGACACTGTCACCCTCTCCTTTGAGAACAGGGGGACCTACGAATATATAAACATAGGCTCATCCTCCCCAGGCGACACGGACAGTGACGGCATGGCCGACAGCTGGGAGCAGGCCATTGTTGATGCGGACCCGGATGATGATATTTTGAGCGTAAGCGATGTGTTCTGGGGCGATGATTTTGACGGGGACGGGGAGAACAACTGGACAGAGTGGCAGAATGGTACTGATCCCACGGATGCCTCATCTACATCAGACGTCAGCATGGCCTACAACAACTTTCTTTTCGAAATATTCAGGGGTGCTGAACAGCCAGACTCGGGGCCGTTTGTGGCATCCCGGTGGGGTGCCAAGCTGATCTGCTGGCCCAGGGAAGATGAGTCTTTCATTTCCGGATACCTGAAAATACCCGGTGATGAGACGCCGGTCCCACTCAAGGTAAACGAAACAGGGGACGAGGCACGCTTCATGGACATGGATTACTCCTCTGTTGATGACCTTGCGGCAACGTATGCGCCAGGCGAGTACAGGGTAAACCTCATGGCCCATGAAGGCCTGTCCGGCCCGCATCACCTCCGGTTCAAGGTTGAGTTACCCTTTTACTCCTCGGAAAGCTTTCCTGACTACATAACCATAGAATCCCCCTGGCCACAGCAGACAGGTGTGTCCACCACCCCGCTTTTCGATTTTGGCTCGGATTCCTGGGATTACGTTGAACTGTTAAAGGCTGATACGCTTATGGAAACTTATCTCCATTTGAAGGATGACATGGACACGGATGTACATGAAGTGCCTCCAGAGGCAGCGCTTGAAAACGGTGTGTGGTACCTCCTTGGCGTGGATAACTACGACCGTAGCGCCTCATGGCTTGGAAGCCTCACAATCCTTCCCTTCAGGACGGTTGGCATCGCCTGCACCGGAGACATTGACCATGACGGAGACGTGGATGGCGAGGATCTCGCCGTTCTGATGAATGCATACAATACCTCATCTTCCGAGCCTGGCTTTGATCCCCATGCGGATTTCAACAACGATGATCAGGTGGATGAGAGTGATGTCCAGATGCTCATGGACTTTTTTGGAAGTACGCAGTGTATGCTACAGTAGGAAACGGTGGCATAATGGTGTGACATGAGAATGGCTCTGATGGTGACCGAAAGACAGGGTTATTGACTGAAGGATGGTATTTGGATCCCAGGCTTAGCGATTGTCAGATTTGCTGCATATCCGCGAAAGAGGGCTTCCCACTATGTAGGCTATGGGGGAAGACCGATGACAAAGGAGATGCAGTGAAGCTGGCAATCCTGAAGGGTTTCTTTTGGCATGGTAGAAAATCATTTCTTCAGACTTTTGAAACGCTTAATTCACCCAAGAGGTTTTTAACATGTACAGCAAGAATAAAGTATTATCTTTCACATGCTTGATAATTATATTGTTACTCTTAACGATTTTGAGTTCCTGCAAACTCTCCATAACCTCCATCTCCGGGCCGGGTTCCGTGTTTCTGAATGATGCCTTCTTTGTAACAGTGGATGGTTACGGTACAGACCAGGGAGATGATGCAGACCGCTATGGAATAGTGCTGCAGATACCGGAAAACTGGCAGGCATTAGGGGCAAATGCCACAATCCAGCCTTCAGAGCTGGAAAAATACATTCTTCAAGAAGACCACTGGCTCCAGACCCTGTTTAGGCCTGAACCGGGTTACAAGGTCTGGGCAGGCAGTGCGTCAGAGAGCCGTACCGGCAGTCACAGCGTGAAGGTCTGCATAAAGATTGTGCCAAGAGGCACGGTGGGAACATTCTGGATAAAGGCCATTGCCGCAGCCCACCGCTTTAAATGGGTTGCTGACGACCCTGCCAGGACATACAGTTTTCAAAATATCAATGACAGTAGCCACCGCATGACCATCACTGTAAAGAGATTTCCCCTCCCGGACAGTGGCGCAGAAAAATGCTATGACAATGACTGGGAGATCCCCTGTCCCACCAAGTATAATACCTTCTTTGGGCAGGATGCCCAACGATATGGCCCCAAGCCGTCGTTTCAAGATAATCAGGATGGCACATTAACCGACCTTGTAACCGGGATGGTGTGGCAACGTGATACTGTTGATGTAAACGAAGATGGCACGGTAGATGAACTTGACAAGCTCACCTGGCAGGAAGCCAGTGAGTTTTGTGACGCACTGGAGCTGGCCGGATACGACGACTGGCACCTGCCTACATTCTTTGAACTCATGACTATAATCAATTTCAACTATTCCCAGCCCGCGGCCTTCTTTCAATTTGCCACCGTACGCAGCCTTTATGCCACGTACTGGTCATCAACCCATGATGCCGCTGACCAGGACAAGCATTGGGGCATAAATTTTTTCATTGGCAAACCATTTGCCGGGAATTCTACGTCTACATCGTACTGCCGGTGCGTAAGGGGGCACGGGCCCTATGAGCCTGGCCATTACCGTGTACCCGTTACCGGGGTAGTGCAGGATCTGTCTACGGGCCTCATGTGGCAAAAATCCGCTGTTGATATCAATGGGGACGGCTCCCTGGATGAAAACGACAGGGTGAATTGGGCACGGGCCCTGGACTACTGCTCAGACCTTGACTATGCCGGCTTCCAGGACTGGCGCCTTCCCTCCATAAGGGAATCTCTGAGCCTCATGGACCCCTCATCAGACCCAAGGTTCAGTTTTCTTTTTGAGCGCAGTCCCTTTGTACTTAATCTTGAATGGACAAGCACCTCCAGGGCATTGCCAAATGCATATCTTGCATGGAGTGTCTTTATGGGTGACCATTCGGGAAATGCATATTCTACCACATGGAAAGATGATAACAACGCGGCAATTCGGTGTGTCAGGGGTGGACTTATGCCACCAGGGGATTTTGACCGGGATGGTGATGTTGATGGGGTCGATCTGGCAAGCCTTAAGGCTGCATACAACCAGGAAGACCATGATAAAATCTGCGACATTAACTTTGATGGGGATGTGGACTTCCTGGATACGGATAAATTTTTGGATACCTTTGGCACCGTAATAGAATAAGCTCAGCACATCGTGGAATTGTCATGATAATTCCACGATGTGTCCAAAACTGCTCACACAAGTTGAGAAAGAAACGTCCGGGCAGGCACCTTTACAGGGTATGACACAGAAAAGCAGTCCGTATCCACAAAGGGGGCATCAATTGAGACCTGAAATGCGTGTGATGCCTTTGTAATTTTCTGAAAATATTCCAGACTACGACTGAGGCTGCGATCCGATGTCTTGACCTCCACAAGAAACCAGGGGAAATCATCACGGGTTACCAAAAAATCCACCTCCTTTTTCTCCCTGGTCCTGAGAAAATAAAGGCCGAAATCACCCACCCCCGTATCTGTCCAGTAATGAACCGCCTTTAACAGGTGACTTGCCACCATGTTTTCATGCCTAGCTCCAGGATCATCCAGCATGCCCCAATCCCACAGATAAAACTTTGGCTCTTTTCTTAACGCCCTGCCGACATTTTTATGCCAGGGTCTGACGGCAAAACAGTAGTACAGGTCCTGAAGGATACCCAGCCAACGCCGTATTGAATCCTGGGAGGCACCTATCTTCCTGGCAAACGAGGCATAGGATACAAGCTGGCCTGACTGCATGGCTACAAGTTCAGCAAGCATCTCGATACTGCGCACCTCCTGCACACGTGAGATATCAAAAATATCCTCCCGGAACACCTGTGCCTTGCGGGTACGTTTCCAGCGGTTATAAAATCGCCTGTTTGCTCGAATCAGGGGCTGGGGAAAACCTCCAAAACCACACAGATTATCCCACAAGTCCCTGGGTATTTCGGCAGGAGGTCTAACAGTTTCAGCTTCATCTTCCGCAGGGGAGACAAGCTCAGCCACGGTGAAGGGGTGCATCCGGTACAAAAAATACCTGCCCATGAGGCTGTCTCCGCCCTTGCGGTAAATATCAAGCCTGGCACTGCCGGTTACAATAACCCTTATACCTTCCGAGTGGGCATGGGTATCATAGAAACCTTTAAGGAAAATTTTCCAGTTTGGGAATTTGTGAAGCTCATCAAAAATGATTACAGGATGTTTTTTAAGCCCTATGTAGTCATGAACAGCCTTGGTGCCCTGAAGAATGACCCTTCGGTGTTCCTCGTTGTCCCAGTTGAAATAAACAGCATCTGGAGAAAAGGAGCGGGACAGCGTTGTCTTTCCAACCTGGCGAGGCCCGGCAATAAAGGCCATTTCAGGCCCTGAGTCAAAATGGTTTTCAAGAGTCCTGTTATAAATCCTGGGAAGATACGTCATACACTCATGGTATCATGAGGCCCCCCAACACACAAGACCAAACCACGACATATCGTGGAATTGTCATGACAATTCCACGATACACCTGATAATTGTCAAAAAACTCGAACTGTCATATATTGCATCTCCTCAATAACCACCGAAAAATACACACAAAGAAATTCTTCAGACCTTGTTGCGGTCAACTTTGCATGAAGCGGCAACATTCAAAAATACGAACAGATAGTTGGTTTGTGCATTCCCTTCCAAAGACACGATCCTTGGCTCCTGATCAGGCTATAACAAGGACCACACAAGAAAATTTAAGAACAATGGCTTCAAAC
>JALWJV010000401.1 GCA_026996955.1 Deltaproteobacteria bacterium | reverse complement strand
CCTACTCCTTCCAGGGCCTTGGGAAGAAGGGGCTTGAGATACTTGCAAAGGTGCGTGAGGAGACTGGTCTGTTTATAGTCACAGAGGCAACTGACCATGAGGTCTGTGACCTGGTTGAGGAGTATGCTGATATTATTCAGATTGGCACCAGGAACATGCAGAACTACAGGCTTTTAAGGCGGGCAGGCCAGGCCAAAAAGCCGGTGCTGCTTAAACGGGGAATGTCTGCAACTCTTGATGAATTTTTCATGGCGGCTGAGTACATCATGTCAGAGGGTAACAGCCAGGTCATTCTGTGTGAGCGGGGCATAAGGACTTTTGTAAGGCACTCCAGAAATACTCTTGATTTAAATGCAGTACCGTATATCAGAAGGGAGAGCCATCTTCCCATTGTGATTGATCCAAGCCATGCAGCAGGAAGAAGGGATCAGGTTGTGCCCCTTGCCCGTGCTTCTGCTGCAGTGGGCATACATGGTCTTCTGGTGGAGGTGCATAACAATCCGGACAAAGCCCTTTCGGATGGTCCTCAGTCCCTGTATCCTGAACAGTTTGCGCAGATGATGCAGGAAATAAGAGGGATGAATATAGCTGTGTGATGTAACAGGGAGTGTTTACTGCCCAAGGGTGTTTGAAAAGGTTTCAAGGCAGTTCCGCGCTATGATTTGATACCCCCTTGCCGTGGGGTGCAGACCATCTTCCATGAAGGTGCCGTCTTCTCCCCACAGCCCCGTGAAAAGATCAGGCATCAGGGGAATCTGATACAGATCTGACAGGTCGCGGTACATGGCTGTCCAGGGCATTGAAGCCGGTTCCCTCAGGTCAAACCCCATAAGGGCAGGGCGTGTTTCATGTTCCTTCAGTGCATTGATAATTGCATCAAGGTTTGTGCGGGTCTGCTCCACTGTGAATCCGTTATAGAAGTCGTTTATGCCGAATTCTATAATGCACCATGTGGGTTCAAGCTCGATTATTGAATCTAACCTGCGCAGACCGTCCAGGCTTGTCTCACCAGAAATTCCGGCATTTATAACCCTGAATGGCAGGGACTGCTGAATTATCCACGGCCAGGACTGGTCTTCCCTGACCCTCCACCCTTGAGTGATACTGTTTCCAAAACAGACCAGTTTTTTTGCCTTTTCGTCCATTTTTTTAAGGTATCTACTGCCTCTGTTCCTTGCTTTCCCTTTTCATGCGTCTCATCTTGAGCTGCATAACCTGACGCTGGAATAGATACTCAATTAATCTCTCCCTGTCATCTTCAGTTATCCAGGTGAACTCTACGCCAATGCACCACTTGCCATCATCAAGCGGAGTCGCCCTTACAACCCTGCCAAGGGCAAGAAAGTGAAAGTAGTCAGGCATCAGACCAATTTGTAATTCTAGGTACTGGCCTGCATCCATACACTCTCTACACACAAAAGCAATGCCTGCTGCACTGATATCCGCCTCAACTTCAGTGAACCCCTTTTCTTCTTCCTCTTCCTGTCTGAATTTTTGAATAATAAAGGAGAGTTTCTGGTCCAGCACATCCAGGACTGTAGCAAGGGCCTCCTCTTTTTCCCTGATTTTTTTCAGTTGAGGCTTTATGTCATAAGAAAGAACCGGATAGCGAATGGTGTCAGTTTCAGGGGTCTCCCTGCCTGTGGAAAAATTCTCTACCTTGGTCTGGTACTCCTTGGGAGAGATCTTTATTACCTTGAGCAGCACCTTTGATTTAACGCGAATACTGCTTCTTTTTTCTCGTTCACTCATATCAGTTCCTGTGCCGTATCTATTTATGGAAAAGAAAACTTTATTGTGCTGTAACTGTTCAGTGTACTTATGTTAATAAAGGTTGGAAAATGGTCTTGTTTTTCCGTTCCGGTGAACAATTTCTTGTTTTTCTAAGGCTTGCTACGCCAAAATCGCGAAACTCGCTCGTTCCTCGCTCAGACAGACGCGATTTTTGTGGCTTCGCTTCGCCAAGAAAAACTACGAAATTGTTCAAAGTCACTCCAAAACAAGATCATTTACCACGCTGAATAGATACGAAAATTTTTTCGTAACTGTTCAGCATATTAATGAT
>JALWJV010000400.1 GCA_026996955.1 Deltaproteobacteria bacterium | reverse complement strand
TTTCTCTCCTCAGTGGGCCTTTGCCAAAACCAAATACCTGTCTGGGTGGGAACCAAATACCGGTACTGTTAATATCCAGAACAATGGTTCAGGAGAGCCGTCACTGGTATGGCGATTCAACTATCGCAAGGATTCATGTTTCCTTCTGAGGAGGGCAGACGGCGAATGGAAGAAAATGTCAAAGCTTTCATTCAATGTCAAAAGTGACAGGGCCGCTCCTTTATTTTTGCGCTTTGATCTTGATGACGGGAGGATTTTTATCCTACCTTTTTTCTGCGATACAAAATGGAACAGGATAGATGTAGATCCTGATAAACTTGTTCCCTTTGGCGGTGCAACTGGAAGATTCAACCCTGAACACCTGAAATCAGTCTTTATTGTTGATCTTAACGGTAAGGATAACGGTCTTACCGGAGAGAGGACAGTTCAGTTATCTGATATCTCCTTTAATTCAGGTTCGGCATCAGGAGAGAAGAGGCTAAAAATCATAGCCTACGATCTCCAGGGAAGGTTGATGTCAACTGATGATTTCAGGAAACAGGGGTTGTCTGCGGACCAGTGGTGTTTCCTTACTGATAGCCAGGGTAACTCCGTACCTTTCTCTGTCAGGGATGAAAATGTAAGGATCAATGAAGAAAGTGGCAAGGCGCCGGTTATCAGGTTTGCCTCCGGTGAGGGAGTAAGGCTGGAGATACTTTTCTGGCAGTCGGACCAGGATCATAAAGTCTGGCTGAGCGCTGATAATTCAGGCAGTGGGCTTGAAAAAACAGAAGGAGATACCCTGTTTTTGAACAGGGAACTTGTCCTTACCCGCATGAAGGATCTGGAACGGTTTGCAAGGCTTGAAAATCAGCCCCGGGTAAACAGGGAGTTGTCCGGATTCATGAATCAGGTCAAGGCCGCATCTACAAAAGCGTCCGTTCCCAGCCAGGCCCGCGAGTATAACAGGATACTTGGCAGGCTTCTTGCCTTCAGCAGGCAGACTGTAAACAGTTTTTCAGACCAGCGGATTGCTGATCTCTTGACCCCTTCCGGGAATTATAAAATCAGTGGATTAAATGGCAGCCTCAAGGCCGGACAGCAAATTTCTGTCAGGCTTGTAGATCCTGAATTCAGAATTGGGTTTGGCCAGTCATTCGGCTTTGTTCCCTTTTCAAAGCAGCCGGAAAGGGTGAGGAAATTTTATGATATTCTGCAAAAGGCAGGTTTCAATCATGCAGATATGCCTCTTTTCTGGGACCAGGTTGTTGATAACAGGGGGCGTTTTACACGCTGGGAAGATATCTTCCAGTTTGACTATCTTGTTAAGAATAATTTCACCTTGCTTGCCCACGGCCTGATCCAGACGGGTATGCCTGACAATGTCCGCAAGATGCACGGCAGAAAGTTCAAAGAGGCTGCAAAACATCACCTTTCGCAAATGGTAAAACGTCTTTCTGGTCTGTACGGTGATAAAATAATTCTCTGGGAGGTGGTAAATGAACCTTCCAGTAACCCCTGGGGTAACCTTAATGTCTCCCAGAGGCAGGAACTGGTGCTCGATCTTTGCAAGACCCTTAAAACCCAACTTCCCGGTGCGGTTTCTATGGTTAACGATTATGACTGGCAGAGGGGAGAGGAGCTTTCACCGGCACTTAAGGGACGTATAACAGGTACCTTGCAGTTTTACAGGGGGCTTATGGGAGAGAAGTACAGCCCTGATGTCCTTGGCATAGAATGGTACCCTGGAGTAAGGGTGAAACAGCCCCGCTTTGGTGTTGACATGGCAGAGCCATGCATGGACATTCTGGATACCTATTTTTACTGGAAACGGCTGTTAACCCTTGGCAAGCCCCTCTTTATTACCGAATCCGGGTTTCCTGGCACAATGTCTTCAAAAGACAAAAATGGTTATGCCTGGGGAAGATGGGATTCCCGGAGCCAGGCCAGGGCTGCCGTTGACACACTTTCCCTTGCCATTGCAATGGACAGGGTGACAGGATGGGTCTGGTGGGGTGTTACAGACGGAGAGCCCTGGAATGTACAAGGTGGACTGCTTGACAATAGTGGTGTTTCAAAGCCGGTGCTGGAAAGCATTGCAAGCAAGGTGTCATCCCTCAAAACAGATTACCAGGTTCAGGTTTCTGAGCCAGGCAAATTGCCACTTCCTGCCATGCCAGGCCGGTATTGCATCGACGCAGGCCAGAAAGTAGAATACCTGATAGATAAAAATGCAAAAGGACAGGCCATTGTCATTTCTAATTCCTGTGATCATTTCAAAACCCATTAAGATTGTATAACGAGTCATAAAAGATGAAAAAATATACCCCTGGAAACCACAGAGACGTGATAACTCCTGCTTGCTTCTCAATATTTAATATACTGTTTATCATCGTTATCTCTGCCCTGACGCTGTTTTGTCTTTCAGGCTGTAAGGCAAAGTACCGAACCAGTGAACAGAAATCGGCGGTTCAGAAAAGGATACGGCTGCATAATCTTGAAGTGGTCCAGAGTGATGGTTATCCCATTAACTATGGTGATGTTGTGGAAGTGAAATTTTTGTATCACTCAACACTCTCAGACAGGATGAGGGTCAGGCCGGATGGATGTATTTCGCTTCCATACCTTCAGGATGTAAAAGTGGTGGGTAAAACCCCATCCCAGCTTCGAAAGGAACTTATCGATGCCTACAGTCATGAACTTAAAAATCCTGATATTACTGTTGTTGTAAGGGAGTTTTCCGGGCGGCAGATTTATGTAGGCGGCGATGTGAAAAATCCACAGATGATAAACATGAATACCCCTATGACAACGCTTCAGGCCATTATAATGGCAGGGGATGTTTTGCCAACAGCCGTTACATCCAATGTGCTTGTATTACGTGCTGATAAACCTGGTGACTCTCCGGAACTGCTTGAGCTTGATCTTGATGATGTCAGAAACGGCGAGGGAATTGATATTCTTCTTCAGCCCAATGATGTGATTTACGTTCCTAGATCGGTTATTGCCGATCTGGGTGATTTTGTCGAGCTTTATATCAACAGGATAGTTCCGCGTAATTTGACCCTTACCTTTTTCTACAGGCTTAGACCAGCCACCAATTACTGATTTCCCTTTAGTCAATAACAGAATCTGCAACGTATTTTCAGTATCACGAGGATTCCTGTTCGAAGTTTTGAGCAGGAGTCCTTTTGTGCATTTTTGCGGAATAACGATTTTCCCCTGGATATACCCAAACAGCCCTTGTCATATGAGTAATAAACTGAGCGAGATAATAAGACGATTCCTGGATATACTGGTGTCTTCGGTGATGCTTTTGGTTTCAGCACCTATAATGCTTCTGATTGCCTATAAAATCAAAAAGGTAAGCCCAGGACCAGCAATTTTCAGGCAGACAAGAGTGGGTAAAGACGGGTCTCTATTTACATTCTACAAGTTCAGGAGCATGTGGCCTGACGCAAGAAAGCGTTTCCCTGAACTCTATGCCTATAAATATACTCAGGATGAGATAAAAAGGCTGAAATTTAAAAAAAGAGAAGACCCTCGAATCATACCCGAGCTCCACTGGCTGAGGAAGAGCAGTCTTGACGAATTGCCAAATTTCCTAAATGTCCTTAAAGGGGATATGACTCTTGTGGGTCCACGGCCGGACATCCCGGAAATGGTAAAATATTATACTGAAAGACAAATGAAAAAACTCAGTGTCAAACCTGGTATTACCGGTTATGCGCAGATCAATGGAAGAGGGGACCTTGGATTTCAGGAAACATTGGAGGAAGATCTCAGATATATCGAGGAGCGTTCTCTATTGACCGATCTCTGGGTAATTTTAAGGACAGTAGCGGCATGCTTTGAAAGGGAGGGGGCCTATTGAGTCTATTGCTGGGATTAAACTTTATCACAAGTGATGTTCTCATGTGTTCTTGCACATCCGGTATGGTCAGGGGTATGTTATTCTAAAAAGGCAATCAGGATAAAGATATGAAAAGAAATATTGCGGACATACACGCTACTGCCATCATCTCTCCCGAGGCTGAGATAGGTGAAGGTGTTAAAATAGGACCCTATTCAATAATAGGGCCTGATGTGCAGATAGGTGCCAGGTCGGTTATAGGCCCTCATGTTGTTATTGAAGGGCATGTGAGAATAGCAGAGGATGTGCAGATATTCCAGTTTGCATCCATAGGAGCCCCTCCGCAGGACCTGAAATATACAGGCGAGCCCACTGGCGTGGAAATAGGCGCAGGCACTGTGATTCGTGAAGGGGTTACTGTGCATCGCGGCACTGAGGAGGGCCGTGGCGTTACCAGTATTGGAAGGCTATGCATGCTCATGGCATACAGCCACGTTGCCCATGACTGCAAGCTTGGAGATAATGTTATCCTGGCAAACAGCGTTGCAATGGGAGGTCATGTCACAATAGGCAAATATGCAACCATTGGCGGGCTTTGTGCCATACATCAGTTCTGCACCATTGGAGAGTATGCATTCATGGGCGGCATGTCAGGTACCAACAAGGATATCCCTCCATACACAATGTACTGGGGACAGAGGGAAAACCTCTCAGGGCTTAATACCATTGGATTGAGGCGGCATGGTTTTTCAGCCAGGGCAATTAAGGCGCTTCGTGACGCTTACCGTATCATTTTTACTACTTCAGATACTGTGACCCAGGGAGTAGCCATTGCAGAACAGAAATATGGCGATGTCCCAGAGGTGAGGAAATTTACTGAGTTTATTCGCACATCCAAAAGGGGAGTTCCGTCAAGCGGTCCCTCGGAAAAAATGGCATGATGCGTCCTGATTCCATTGGAATTGTGGCAGGAGCCGGACAGTTTCCTATTCTTTGCGCCCGCTCTGCAAGACAGGAAGGATTCAATGTTTTCGTGGCTGCCCACAGGGGAGAAACAGACCCAGAGATAGAAAGAGAGGCAGATGCAGTACGGTGGGTGCACCTTGGGCAGCTTGGCAAGGTCATTGGTTTTTTTAAGAAGCATAATGTCAGGGAAGTAATTTTTGCAGGTGCAATAACCAAAAAACGCATCTTTCATGATGTCCGCCCTGATATCAGGGGACTGACTGCATGGAAAAGGATACAGTCGCGCCTTGATGACGGCATCCTTAGGGCTGTGGCAGATGAACTGTTAAGGGATGGAATAACCGTCATCCCCTCAACCCTGTACCTGAAAGACCTGATTACACCTCAGGGCATCCTTTCACACAAAGCTCCTGACAGGGAACAGGAGATGGATATTGAGTTTGGTCTTAAACTTGCTCGGGAGATTGGAAGACTCGACATAGGCCAGTGCGTGGTGGTCAAGGACCGTGCTGTTGTTGCAGTGGAGGCCATGGAGGGTACTGACAGCACCATCCGCCGTGCCGGTGAGATAGCAGGGCCTGGTACAGTTGTTGTAAAGGTGTGTAAGCCAGGGCAGGATACAAGGTTTGACCTCCCTGCAACCGGTATCAGGACCATTGAGACCATGATTGAGGCCGGGGCATCATGCATTGCAATAGAGGCTGGCCGCTCCCTTATGTTTGACAGAGAGAAGACCCTGGCCCTTGCAGACAAACACGGAATTGTGGTTGTGGGAGTCAAGGACTGATTTCAATTCCGGATGGATAGATATAAATCATGAATCAAGGGAAGAAGACAAGGGTGGCCGTAGTTGGAACAGGCTATCTTGGAAGGTTTCACGCGCAAAAATTTGCCGAAATGGAAGATGTTGACCTCGTGGCAGTGGTTGACATATCTGAAGACAGGGCAAGAGAGGTTGCAAGGGAGACAGGCACAGATTTTTTTACGGATATTTCCCCTGTGCTTCAAAAGGTTGATGCGGCTTCTGTCGTGGTTCCAACAACTCACCATTTTGAGGTGGCATCGGCCCTGCTGGAACATGGAATTCATGTCATGCTTGAAAAGCCAATAACCACTACGGTTGAGCAGGCTGATGCCCTTATTGAGATGGCAGAGGACAAAGGTGTTCTCCTCCAAGTGGGGCACCTGGAGCAGTTTAATCCCGCAATAATAACCCTTCGGGAACGGGTAAAAACCCCCCTTTTTATTGAAGCTCACAGGCTAAGCAGTTTCAAGCCCAGATCCCTTGACGTTGATGTGGTCCTGGACCTGATGATCCATGATATTGAGATCGTGCTCAGCCTGGTTGACTCTCCGGTAAGCGAGATAAGGGCATCTGGCATGCCGGTCCTTACTCCAAATGTTGATATTGCAAATGTAAGGTTGATTTTTGATAACGGTTCCACTGCTAACCTTACGGCAAGCCGCATTTCTCTTAATGCAATGAGGCGAATAAGGGTATTTGAGCCCGGTTCATACGTTTCTGCAGATTGCGCAGAGAAGAGCAACCTGTTTGTTACTGCCGGAACCGGAATAAGTGACGGAGCCGTGTCCATTGTGCCGGAACTTAAGGAACACGAAAATTGCGACATCCTTTTTGATGAGCTTGAATCATTTATCCAATGTGTAAAAACAGGCAAGCGTCCAAAGGTTTCCGGCAAGGAGGGAAGGGATGCACTTAAACTTGCACTTGATATTAACCAGGCCATCAAGGCTGGCCTTGAAAGTGCAGAAATCCTTAAAGATCAAGGCCATTAATGCATGAAAGGGTTTTCATAATAGCCGGAGAGGCATCTGGTGATCAACACGCCGCAGGCCTTTGCAGGGAATTAAAAGCAATGCGCCCTGATGTTTCCATTGCAGGCATGGGCGGCCCTGCAATGGAGGAGGCCGGTGTTGAAATCGTGGTCCCTAACTCAAGGCTTGCGGTTGTGGGCCTGGTGGAGGTCATCTCACATGCTGGGCCCATTATTGATGCATACCGGACAGTCAAAAACTGGCTAAAGGAAAAGAAACCCTCTCTTTTAATTCTTGTTGACTATCCGGAATTTAACCTGCTCATTGCTTCAACAGCCAAAAAACTGGGAATTCCTGTCTTTTACTACATAAGTCCACAGGTCTGGGCTTGGAGAGAGGGGAGGGTAAAGAAGATTCGAAGGCTTGTTGACCGCATGGCCGTTATCCTACCCTTTGAAAAGGAGTTTTATGAAAAACACGGCATGGAGGTGGTTTTCACAGGCCATCCTCTAATTGATACCGTAAAGCCCAAGGTAGATCGGGATACCTTTTGCAAGCTCCACAACATGCAGCCTGAACAGCCTGTTATTGGCCTTCTTCCCGGAAGCCGCTCCGGTGAAATCAGGCGTTTTTTCCATATCATGATTGAGACAGGCAGGATAATCCAGAACAGGATTCCTGCCTCTCAGTTTGTTATTCCCCTGGCCCCTGGGCTTGACAGCTCAACCCGGGATTACATAAAGGAACAGGTCCATGCGCTTCTTCCTGCCTGGGACAGGGACAACTTCAGGCTGGTGCATAATGCAACCCATGATGCCATTGGAGCCTCTGACATAATCCTTACGGCATCGGGAACCGTGACCCTTGAGGCCGGAATTATCGGGACCCCAATGGTTGTCATGTACACTGTAAGCCCACTTACCTATTTTCTTGGAAGGCATCTTATCAAGGTGGCTTACTGTTCCCTGGTAAACCTTGTGGCAGGAAGGGAAATTGTGCCTGAGATCCTACAAAAAGAGGTCAATCCTGAAAGGCTTTCCAGGGAGATGCTGTATCTTCTTGAAAATAAGGAAAGGCTTGCCTCCATGCGTAAGGAGCTTTCAGGTTTGCCGGAAATGCTTGGTGGAGGCGGGGCAGCACGGCGCGCGGCAGAGGCTGCGCTGGAAGTTATGGACAGATGATGTAAAGAAAGGAGTATGTTATGAATATAGATTGGGCATATCTCAGAAAGGGATGAAAGTCCTGTGACAAGGCACAGGCTGTGTTTAAGGAAAAGGCAATAACCCTCAAGGAAGTTGTTGAGGCACGAAAGCAGAAGATCCATGGCGATGATGCATGGGATATCCTGTCCGCTGCTGACGAAATAGTTGTGGGAAAGGGAAAGAAGTTCCAGGTATTCAAACCGGCTCAAGACAACCGGGAAGACATCCTCAAGGCATGTCTTGGACGTACCGGCAATCTCAGGGCACCTGCACTCAAAATAGGAGATCGAATGATTGTGGGGTTTAATGATGAAATGTATGCGCAGTATGTAGGATAAGGTGTCTTAGGTTAGGATATCCTGTTAGAATCAAAAGCGGGGCGGTACAAATGAAAAAACTTCCAATCGGCATCCAGACATTCAGCAAAATACGCGAAGGTGATTATCTCTATGTGGACAAGACAGACCTTGCTGTGGACCTGGTAGAAAACGGTACCTACTATTTCCTCTCCCGTCCCCGCCGTTTTGGGAAAAGTCTTTTTATTTCCACCCTGCAGGCCATGTTTGAAGGCAGAAAGGAACTTTTTGATGGGCTTGCCGCATACAGTCTGTGGGATTGGGACACAACATACCCGGTGATCAAGATCAGTTTTGCCGGTGTAGCCCGTACAGTTGTCGACATGAAGCAGGATATCAAAAACATACTGCGAGAAAATGAAGAACGCCTGGGGCTTGAGTGTGAGGACATTAGCGATGTTGGCGGCTGTTTCAGGGAACTGATCAGGGAATCATACAGAAAGTATCAACAGAAGGTTGTCATTCTTGTTGATGAATACGACAAGCTCATCCTTGATAACCTTGACCAGGTGGAGATGGCCAAGGAGGCCAGGGAAATCCTCAAGGACCTGTACACTACCATCAAGGACAGCGATGAATTCATAAAATTCGCCTTCCTTACCGGGGTAAGCAAGTTTGCCAAGGTCTCGATATTCAGCGGCTTGAACAACCTCGAAGATATAACCCTCTCCCCTGATTATGCCACCATCTGCGGTTATACCCAGAACGATCTTGAAACAACTTTCAGGGAGCACCTAATGAATGCCGACATGGACAGGGTGCGTGATTGGTACAATGGATATTCCTTCCTGGGGGAAAAAGTTTATAATCCCTTTGATATTCTGCTTTTTATAAAAAACCGTTTTCTGTTTCAGAATTACTGGTTTTCCACCGGAACTCCAACATTTCTGATTAAATTGATCAAGCAGAATAACTATTTTCTCCCCCAATTTGCCAATTTGTGGGTCAGTAGCAGCTTGATTGACTCATTTGATATAGAAAATATCCAGTTGGAACCAATTCTATTTCAGGCTGGTTACCTG
>JALWJV010000399.1 GCA_026996955.1 Deltaproteobacteria bacterium | reverse complement strand
CTACTGGGTAGGCGCAGTAGACTGGAATATTCGTGACTTCCACGGATATTCCACCTACAAGGGCACCACATACAATGCATTTCTGATGCTTGATGAAAAAAACGTGCTCTTTGACACTGTGAAACACAACTACAAGAGTGATCTTCTGCACCGTATCAGGACACTGATTGATCCTGAAAAAATAGACTACATAGTGGTTAACCACGTTGAGATGGACCACAGCGGCAGCCTCCCTGAGATTGTTGAAATTGTGAAGCCCGAGAAGATTATCTGCTCAAAGATGGGCAAGAAGAACTTGATTGATCACTTTCACAGGGAAGACTGGCCATATCACGTGGTTGAGCCAGGGGAGACAATTTCCACAGGCAGGAACTCAATAACCTTTATTGAGACAAGGATGCTCCACTGGCCGGACAGCATGTTTTCCTACATTCCTGAGGAAAAACTGCTCATATCAAGTGACGCCTTTGGACAGCACTTTGCCACAAGCGAGAGGTTTGATGATGAGGTCAATGAGACTGATCTCATGTACCAGGCTGCAAAGTACTACGCAAATATACTGACCCTTTACTCTCCACTTGTAAGGAAACTGCTGAAGCAGGTTGAAGAGCTTGGCATTGAGATTGACATGATAGCCCCTGATCACGGCCTTATCTGGAAAAATCCCGCAAAGATTCTCCAGGCATATTCGGACTGGAGCCATCACAAAGGCACGAACAAGGCCTTGGTCATCTACGATACCATGTGGCACAGTACGGAGATGATGGCAAATGCAGTGGCTGACGGAATTCAAGCAGAAGGAGTAAGCGTAAAACTGCTGAACCTGCAACATAATCACCGCAGTGAGATCATGGCTGAAGTCCTGGATGCAAAGGCTATTGTGCTTGGCTGTCCTACCCTTAACAATGGACTTCTTCCGAGAATGGCCGGCTTCCTGATGTACATGAGAGGACTCAGACCAACAAACAAGGTCGGCGCCGCCTTTGGTTCCTTTGGCTGGAGTGGTGAATCTGTCAAGCTTCTGAACAAGGCAATGGAAGAGATGAAGTTTGACATAATAGATGAAGGTATAAAGGTCAAATACGTTCCTAGACATGACACCCTCAAAGAGTGTGTTGAGCTTGGAAAGCGTGTAGGCAAGGCCGTAAAGAAGGCCCTTGCAGAGCAGTAATCTGGATTAACTTAACCTGGATTGAGCGATTGTCGGATTTGCTGCAGAACCGCGAAAGAGGGATTTCCATAATAGTCGGCTATATGGAAATTCCTCTGACAAAGGAGATGCAGTGAATACGGCAATCCCGAAGGGTTTCAAAAGTTGAAGAGTATGATACATGTAACTTCTTTTAATATCGTAAAAAATCATTTTTTCAAACTTTTGAAACGCTCAATTCAGGTTTAACAATAAGGACGATACACAATGAAGATACTTGTTGACAGAAACGTAATTGAATTCACCCCGGAGAACCCGCAGGAGACAGCAGACCTTGAGGTAATGTGGAAGGTTGTTGTGGACTGCTACGGCGACAACAAAAAAATTGTGCCATTGGGCAATTTTGTGCCGGGTCACGACAAGGTAGCCAGGTTTCATATAGAAGGCATTCCTGGCGGCCAGACCACCTATTCAGAACACAAGGCAGAAGAAGACTGCACCTATTACTGTGCTATATGTAACAAATATAAAAACGTCAAATCAGGCGAGGCCATCCCACTCTGCTGTGGCAAAGAGATGGAGCCCCTTGACTGATCAAGGCTGGTGAACTGATTGAGCCGTAAATTAAAAAGACAGATAATTGAAGCGCTTGACAGGGACAGCGCTGATACTGTGCTTGCCGTGCTGGACAAAATACCTGCGCGGCAGGCCATAACTCCCCTTATCTCTGCCATATACTCACAGAATCCCCGGATTCGCTGGAATGCCATAACTGCCCTTGGAAAGACCATAGGCCGCATGGTATCTGAAGATGACATGGAACATGCACGTACCATTATGAGACGCCTGATCTGGAGTCTCAACGATGAATCGGGTGGCATCGGATGGGGAGCCCCTGAAACCATGGCTGAAGCAATGGTAAACCACCA
>JALWJV010000398.1 GCA_026996955.1 Deltaproteobacteria bacterium | reverse complement strand
ACTGACGGTTATGTTGCAATAAGAAATGGTGAGGCGTGGCTCCATAATGTCCACATATCACCCTGGCCATTTGCCACCAACACCGCAATGCCTGACCCGGTGCGCACCAGGAAGCTCCTGCTCCACAAGAGGGAGATCAGGAAACTCCAGGGCAAGACACAGGAACGGGGCTACACCCTTATCCCCCTGAAGATATACTTCAAAAAGGGTAAGGCAAAGGTTGAAATCGGCCTTGCCAAGGGCAAGAAACTCTGGGACAAGAGAGAGACCCTGAAGCGCAGGACCATGGACAGGGAATTTGAGAAGAAATACAAGATAAGGTAACTGAATATCATGGAACACATAATCCCATCTGCACCCAAAGGCCCGGCGCTGCCGGATTTTGAACAGCTTCTTGAAGAATCCGTAAAGATTCACGGCCACCTGTGTCCCGGTCAGGTAGTTGGCGTAAGGCTTGCCATGCTGGGGCTGAAACTTGCCGGAATAGAAGACCCAAAGGGCAGGGACCGGAAATCACTGATTGTGTATGTTGAAATTGACAGATGTGCCACTGATGCCATACAGTCTGTTACAGGGTGCAGCCTTGGAAAGCGCTCTCTCAAGTGGATAGATTACGGAATCATGGCTGCAACCTTTATAAATCTTAAAACCGGCAAGGCATTCCGAATTGTTGGCAGGGAGTCTGCCCGTGAGCTTGCCTCAAAATACCGGCCGGACATTGAAGACAAGTACAAAAGGCAACTTGAGGCATACAAACAGATGTCTGACCAGGAGCTCTTTGATGTCATGGAAGTCAGGGTGGACATACCCGAGGCATCCATGCCCGGCCCCCCGTTAAGGCGGATTCCGTGCCAGGAGTGTGGCGAGTATGTTCAGAACTGCCGGGAGGTTGAGGTGGACGGCAGGGTTCTGTGCAGAAAATGTGCCTATGGTGCTTATTTTGAGCCGGTTCAGTGATTCGATTACCGTTCCCGGATAAAGAGCCAAGAAACCAATGAAACCCACATACAAGACCATACCGGTTGACGATGCCGTTGGCATGGTGCTGCCCCATGACATGACAGAGATCATACCTGATATGCGAAAGGGGCCGGCCTTCAAAAAGGGGCATCTCATCAGGGCCGAAGATGTTGAACGGCTGAAATCAATGGGCAAAAACCGGATATACGTGCTTGAGCTCTCTGAAAATGATATGCATGAAGACCAGGCTGCCCTTGCAATGGCTGCTGCCTTTACCGGTTCTGGCATCGCTTACCGCCCTGAGCCCTCTGAGGGCAAGATAACATTGACTGCAGCACGGGACGGCCTTTTTGTGGTGAAAAAAGAGGCGCTTCAGTCAGTCAACATGCTTGGTGAGGTTATGATGGCCACCCTGCACACAGACACGCCTGTAAAAAAAGGTGATACAGTGGCAGGGGTAAGGGCAATCCCCCTGGTTGTGGAAAAAGCAGTGGTGGACAGGGCAGTTTCCATTGCAGATGAGGCCGGAGGGCTGATAGAGGTGCTCCCCTGGAAGGTCAAAAAGGCGGCCATTGTTGTAACAGGAAGAGAGGTCTATGAGGGCCGTATTAAAGACGCATTTGCACCGGTTATCACCAGAAAACTATCCGGTTACAATATTGAAGTCTGCTACAGCGGAATAGCACCTGACGAAGTCGCTACCATCAGGGGTCATATCCTGGAAGGGATTGCAATGGGGGCGCAGCTTGTTATATGTACAGGCGGCATGTCCGTTGACCCTGATGATGTTACCCGCACTGCAATTGCCTCTGCTGGTGCCAAAAATGTTGTTTATGGCAGCCCGGTTCTTCCAGGTGCAATGTTTCTTGCCGGATATATTGACAACCAGATACCTGTTCTTGGTATTCCGGCCTGCGGCATGTATCATAAGACAACTATTTTTGACATAGTCCTTCCCCAGGTACTTGCAGGAATAAAGATTGACAGAGAAAAAATCGCATCCCTTGGTCATGGAGGACTATGCCTGAATTGCAAAAAATGCCAGTACCCTGTCTGTCCGTTCGGCAAGGGATAATAAGGAGTTAGAATATGTTTGTGCTTGGAAATTTTATCAACGCAGTAGCGA
>JALWJV010000397.1:1830-9220 GCA_026996955.1 Deltaproteobacteria bacterium | reverse complement strand
TGTGATAAAGGTTAGGAAAAGAAGGGGGACGAAAATGGGATGATGGACGATAAGGAACAGTTTCTGGGTAATCAATTTTTCAGAGGTGATTTTTTTATTTCACCTTGAAATTATATTTAGGCCACCATCTGCTTCTTGTCAATGAAGGGGTCATCATCAACAAACTCCGTCTGTGAAGCATATTTACTGAGTCTCGCAATTCAACAGAGCAAGCCCTGGAAAAACAAGACCATTTTCATGCTGAATAGATACACGCAAAAACCGTTTTAAGCATCTGCCAAAAGTGCCGATAACAAAAACAGTCATTTTAAGGCATTCATAAACACAGCAGGTGCTGTGCGCACCAAAAAGGAGGATTACACCATGTTTTTTGTCAAAAAAATGCCCGCTAGCCTTACAGCTATGATATTTTTCTGTACTTTATTTGCACTTGGCACCTCGGGATATGCAGACTGCCGCTCAGTCACCAAGGATAAGGCAGAGGCAACCGCCAGATATATTGCAGACATTATTGTTGCAGGAAGGGGCATTGTTGCTGCCAACCAAGGACTTATAAACGACCCGGAAAAGGGTGATAAGGGTTTTACACCTGATAAAGTGGCTGAACAGATCAGAGCAAAATTCAAGGAGATGACAGGCAAGGATATCAGTGAACTGCCTCCGGAGATTCGTGAGACAGTAGAGCAGGTAATAAATGCTGCAAAGATGAGTGTTCAGATGAACCAGGCCAGGATCAACCAGAAGGGCAAAGGTTTCAAGGGCTATATTCCTGCAGTTTTCGGTAGGGAAACAGGCCAGATACTTAAGGGCAAATGCAATATCTTCATTAAACAGACAACGTTCAAATACCGTAATGCCTACAACCAGCCTGACCCCTTTGAAAAAAAGGTACTGGAAAAATTTGAACATCCTGGTTACCCCAAGGGCCAGGGTTTTGGTGAATTTGTAGGTAATGACTACAGGTATCTCAGGCCAATCTACATAAAGAAGGCATGCCTAAAATGCCACGGTGAGCCTAAGGGAAGTATTGATCCGGCAGGAAGAAAGCGGGAAGGTTACAAGGTTGGCGACCTGCGAGGGGCAATAAGTGTTCAATTTCCTGTGAAATAATTGAGGGACCATACATATCGTAGGAAAATGGCACTGTTTTTCAAGCAATGCCAAATCGTAACTCTGACCTAGCTTGAACGATTGTCGTATTTGCTGCATATCAGCGAAAGGGGAATTCCACTGACAAAGGAGATGCAGTTAATACGGCAATCCCAAAGGGTTTCAAAATTGGGAAGCTATTATCGATATAACTCCTTTAATCTAGTTGAAAAAACAATTTTCCATATTTTGAAACGCTTAATCTAGGTCTGAAAATATGCCCATATTCAGGAGAGGCAATAATGAAGATTAAACAATGCTCCAGGCTCACCTCTCTTTCCATCAAGTACAAGGTGATCGTTCCTGTTGTAATAATGCTGATCCTTTCAAGCCTGGTTGCCGGGATTACTGTTTACAACAGCATCACGAGATCGGACGAGCGTGAAATCAGACAGACCCTGGAAGGTATTGAAGAGGTTGTGGCAAATAAGATCAGTGAGTCAGAAGCTGCTGCAGGCATGCTGACTGATAATATTGCCCATAACAACGATGTCCAATTCAGTGTTGCCCTGAAGGATCCAGGCTTGCTTGAACAAAACAGTGCCCCCATTATAAGAACCCTTGAAAAAGGTTCTTTTCTGAAGGGATATTTTGACTTTACTGATGCCCAGGGCACTGTGATCTCTGCCAGTGATCAGACGTGGCTCAAGTCAAGAAACATCGCCTCGGACCGGCCTCTGCTTAAGAAGGTTATTAAAGAACATAAAAAGGTCACAGGAATTGAATCCGGGCCTGACGGAATCTATGTCAGGGCAATCTCTCCGGTGATTTATAATGGCCAGTATGCCGGTGCAGTGGAATTTAATGTTACACTAAAAAGCATCTTTCATAAGATAACAGATGGATCTGGTAACCTTGAGATAGCCCTGATGCTTCCCTCAGATACAGTTAAAGGAAAACATCAGGAAAAGAGTTTCCTTAAAGCCGGCAACAAAGTTATTGCCTACCAGACCAATGCAAGCCTGTTTCAGCCACTGACATCAATCCTTGGCAGCGGAACAACACCCTCTGACCTTAAAAACGGAACGATCATATTCCACTTCTTTCCCATTTCAATAATGGGAATCAACGAGCCGGTTCAAGGCGTCCTTGCCTATGACAGCAAGGCCCGTACGCAGGCAGTAACTGATGCCATGAAAAAGCTCTGGATTATTCTTGGCATCAGTACCCTTATTGTTGCAGCGGCAATGATATTTTTCCTTTCCTACATCATTGCACCGGTACGAGAGCTTGTAAACAGCATGAAGTCCCTGTCACGTGGTAACTTCACCAAGGCAGTACCCCACATGGCATGTGATGAACTTGGAACCCTGGGGCGCCTTAGCAACAATATCCTTTTCAGTTTTGGACAGCTCATTCGAACCATCCAGGAAGATGCATCCAATCTCACCACTGCTGCTGGGTTCATTAAGGCATCAGGGAGTAAATTCAAAGATGGCATCAAAGAACTTGACAGTGAATCCGATGAACTGGCAATCAAATCGGAAATGGTCTCACAGCACTTTCAGAATACTTCTAACGCTATTGAAGACCTAACCACTGCCAGCTCTGAGATTGCCTCCAGTGTTGCAAACAGTGCAGCAAAGGCCTCTGAAACCCTTGAAGTTACGAGATTAGCAAACGACATCATCAAAAACCTGGGAGAACACTCCCAGAAGATTGGGCAGATTGTAGAGGTAATCGACGCGGTTGCCAAACAGACCAATCTCCTTGCCCTTAATGCAACCATCGAGGCGGCAAGGGCTGGCGAGGCCGGAAAGGGATTTGCCGTTGTTGCCAATGAGGTAAAGGAGTTGGCCAAGCAGACAGGCAGTGCCACTGAAGAAATCGCCAGGATGATAGACATGATTCAAGCCGATGCAACACAGGCGATAAAGGCAATGGAGGATATTGATGCCAAGATGGAGAGCGTCACAGACATGACCAACACCATTGCAAGCGCTACAGAAGAGCAGACAGCAACAATATCTGAAATAAGCAGCACCCTGGATGCAGGACTCCAGGACGTCATGAGCATGGCAGATATGGCTGAGTCCATGAAGGAGGCAACCCTGAGATTCTCTGAGAATGTAGCCAACACATCAGGCTCACAGGAGGCCATAGTAGAGCTGGCAGAGGAACTTCAGCTTGTTGCCCGCCATTTCAGTGTATCAGACCAGGCAATTAAAGATGCCAGTGCGGATGCTGACCCAAAGGTCAAACTTCTGAGCATCACACTGCAACATTTCAGTTGGAAACAGGCGCTTACCCTTGCAATACTTTCCGGGAGCCGTATTGATATAGAGCATGATCCTTCCAGATGCGCTGTTGGCAAGTTTGTTGCCGACCGTATCTCAGCAGGTTCCCTGACAGAACAGGAACTCATGCGAAAAATTGACGAAAAACATAAGGAACTACACAGAATAGGAAAGCTTGTGACAGAGAGACTGGAACAGGGCAAACAGGCAGAGGCCCGATTTATCTTGAATCAACAACTAAACCCGCTTTTTGGTGACATGCTTGAGTTAATGGAAAAGGCCAAAGGTATCAGCATGCAAGAGCCTGGCAGGGGTAATGGCAAACAATCTCAATCCTGATCTTGATCCAACATAGCAAGGCCATAAAAAAACAACCACTGTTATGTGTCATAACAGTGGTTGTTTTTTTATTTTTTACCTACTATCAGATCAGCGCATCTGCTGTATTAGAGGACAGAAGTACGGTAAGGACGCCTTCTCCCCCTCTCCCTTCCATCTGTTATATGTAGCTACGTTGCGTGAAAACCTTTCTCATTATAGGAACCCATCCTGATTCATCTCGGGCAAAAATACACAGTCATATGTGTATCCCGAAAAACTGGATAGAGCACAGTGAAAACCAATAAAGGATGAGATTGAAACGACGGTTATTCGCAACTTAATATTTCTGTAAAAAATTGGAAATGAACCTGGAAAAAATAATCCCCCTGCTGGCACAAAGAAGGATGGAGGTGGGTATGTTGGTCGTCTTTGTTGGAGGTGGTACAGAGGGACCAGCAAGGGGAAATTTGTATTTTTATTATGTAATTATGTTACAGTATCAACTTTCCAGTGTCAACCCTAAATATAGATTTTTATAAAATAAAAGATAAAAAATTCCTTTTCATAAAACATCAAATGACCATTTAAACCATATACTACTGCCATTAACTCAAATTTGTCACAACAATAACAATTAAAGGGTTGAATATCTGTTTTATCCTTCAGACTTAATATACTTATCGGACGGCCTCCAAAAAACTTAAAAAATTCTTAACATGCCTGTCATTAAGGGAAATAACCACCAGCATTTCTCACACCAAAATTTCTTAAATCTTGTGAAGTGACTTTTAAAACAGGGACTCAGGCCAGAACCGAATGAGAGGCTATTATAGCCTGAGCCAGGTCTTTCATCTTTATACGCTGCTTACGACTCTCCTTCTGCATCATCCGCATAGCGTCATCCTCGTGAATTGAAAGATGCCGCATCAGGATACCCTTTGCCTTTTCAATGAGTTTTCTTGCCTCTAGCTCTTCTGTGAGGTTTTCCACCACTCCCTCCAGGGCGTTAATGGTCTGAGCGGTATTATGGGCTAGTTCAATGGCTGGGACTATATCATCCACATGCACCGGTTTTACAAGATATCCCAACACCCCGCAGCTCTTTGCCTTCTGAACCAACTGCTGCTCTGCATAGGCAGTGACCAGGATAATTGGAATAAGGCCATCACGGGATTCACTGCCATTGATTATTCTCGCAGCATTTATGCCATCCATACGCGGCATTTTGATATCCATGAGTATAAGGTCAGGCCTGAGAGATGATGCCATCTCAACAGCTTCCATACCGTCATGTGCCACCCCCACAACACTATAGCCTGCATCTTTCAGGATCAGCTTGAAACTCTTGACAACAGACTGGTCATCATCGGCTATGAGGATTTTCATGGGTAACTGAACCAGGCTCCATCTAAAAAGTTAAATCCACAGACAAGAGACAATTATTCCGCAGGTGAAAACAAAACACTGCATTGGAAAGCTTGTAACAACGGCATGTATCAAAGGTTACTGTTTAGTGCTGTTACAGAATGTTATTTATATCAGGTTTGTGAATAAAAACGAAAAAATAATATTTTTTGATTCGAGAGAGAAAAAGTCCGACCTTACCACGTTCAAACAAGACAAAAAAATGGCTGGGGGACTAGGATTCGAACCTAGACTAATAGATCCAGAGTCTACCGTCCTGCCGTTAGACGATCCCCCAGCATTTCAAGATTATGTCTTATATAAATTCCACTAAAACAGTTGTCAAGATGAATTTACAATCTAAATCCTGTACATGGTGTTGCCCGTCATGGATTTGCAGGGTAGTTTCACCCCCATGAACATCACCAGACTATTACCATGGCTGACAAGACCAAGCCGCTATCTTGGCACAGAGATAAACTCCCGGCACAAGCCCTGGGATGTGGCTACAGTCCGGACCGCCCTTGTATTCCCGGACCTTTACGAGATTGGGATGTCACACCTGGGGCTGCAGATCCTGTATGGCATACTAAATGACCAGGAGTGGTATCTTGCTGACAGGGCCTACTGCCCCGACACAGACCTTGAAAGGCTTATGCGGGAACATAAAATCCCTGCCTGGGGAATTGAATCCCGAAGGCCCCTGAGGGATTTTGACATAGTGGCATTTACACTGCCCTATGAGCTCTGCTACGTAAACATACTTACCATCCTTGATCTTGCCGGCATCCCGCTCACCGCGTCCGAACGGAAACAGAGCAGTATCCCCCTGATACTTGGCGGGGGAAGCTGTGCGCTTAATCCGGAGCCGGTAGCGGATTTTTTTGATGCCATACTTTGCGGAGACGGTGAAGAGGCAATCATAGAGATTAATGCATGTGTAAAGGAGTGGAAGGAAAGCGGCTCTCGCTCAAAGAGAGAACTCCTTGAAGCCCTTTCTCAAATCCAGGGCGTTTATATACCCTCATTTTTCAGCACCGAACATACTGACGCGGGTTTTGCCTTTGCCGTACCGGAACACCCAAAGGCAGCAACTGTTAAACGTAGAATCGCTCCCCGTCTGCATGAGCACCCCGGCGTTCACAGACCGATTGTTCCCTTTACCCAGATTGTCCATGACAGGCTTGGCATTGAAATAGCCAGGGGATGCACCCGCGGATGCCGTTTCTGCCAGGCAGGCATGATATACAGGCCGGTCAGGGAAAGACCTCCGGGCCAGGTACTTGAAACTGCAGCCAGAGAACTTGATGCAACAGGCTGGGATGAACTCTCCCTGCTCTCCCTGAGCACCGGGGACTACACATGCCTGAACAATCTCATCCATGAACTTATGAAAAAACAGAGGGAGCAGCATGTCTCCATCTCGCTTCCCTCTCTCAGGGTAGGCACCCTTACCCCTGAAATCATGGAAGAGATAAGGAGCGTTCGAAAAACCGGCTTTACCCTTGCACCAGAGGCAGGAAGCGACCGGTTAAGGCGGGTAATAAACAAGGGAATAACAGAAGATGACCTGCTTGAGACCGCGGCCCTTGCCTATTCCTATGGCTGGAGTCACATGAAGCTCTATTTCATGACAGGGCTTCCCACAGAGACCATGGAAGACGTAGAGGCAATTGCAGCCCTTGCCCGCAGGGTATGGGAACAGGGAAAGGATGCAGGCAGGCCCGGCAAAAGGCAGGTCACTGTCAGCATTGGGACATTTGTGCCCAAGCCCCACACACCATTTCAATGGGAGCCGCAGATTGATATTGATGAATCCAAAGGACGTATCAACGCCATTCGGGACATACTGAAGGGCAAGGCGTTCAAGGTCAAATGGCATGAACCCACGCAGAGTTTTCTTGAGGGTGTATTTTCAAGGGGGGACAGGCGGCTTTCAAAGATAATTTTAAGGGCATGGCAAAAGGGGGCAAGGCTTGATGCCTGGACAGACTGCATGAGGCCAGGGCTTTATATCGAAGCTGCAACAGAGGAAGGCATAGACCTTTCGGCATATCTTGGTGCAAGGGCCCTGAACCAGCCCCTTTCCTGGGAACATATTTCCTCAGGCGTAAAGACTGAATACCTGCTGAAGGAACGGGAAAAGGCATGGAAGGAGATATATACCCCGGACTGCAGGCGAGGCAAATGCCACCTTTGCGGTGTGTGTGATTTCAAAGAGATAAAACCTGTAACTTTCAAGGAACCGGAAGCAAAAGGTCAGGACCATACTGCGGCAT
>JALWJV010000397.1:0-1820 GCA_026996955.1 Deltaproteobacteria bacterium | reverse complement strand
CACGGTATTACAGACAGTATCAAAGGCGGATGAAACGAAAAAGACATCCCGGCCACAGTCCATACCCCACAAGGAGCAGCCGGATCAAACCGCAAGATTTTTCTGCAGGATAACCTACTGCAAGATAGATGATGCAAGATTTCTGGGACACCTTGAGATGGTGCACGCCTTTCACAGGGCTGCCAGGCGGGCTGGTATTCCAGTCACCTACTCAAAGGGCTTTCACCCTATGCCACGGGTCGCCTTTGGACAGCCCCTGTCCCTGGGAATGGAAAGCCTTGAGGAGTTTGCAGTACTTGAGCTTGACAGGGAGATCACCCCTGACCAGGTCCGGACTGCCCTGAACCGATCACTTCCAAAAGGCATCAGGGTAACTGATGCCTCAGGATCAGACCACAAACTAAGGATACAAGAACCTGAATCTGCCCGTTACCTTATACTGCTCCCGGGCATTGCATCAGAAGAGATAGTGGATGCCCTTGCAAGATTTCAAAACAGCTATACCTGGCTGGTGGAACGGGAAAGAAAGGGGAAAAAACGGATAATAGATGCAAAGAAACAGGTAAAATCCATCACTATCCACGACATTTCACATGGCAATCATTGGCAGGAAGTTCAGGATATAGGCAAAGCTGAGGCTGCATGGATAAAGTCACGCATTAACCAGACTGCAACAGCAGCAAATACCCTCTTAATCCTTCAAACCAGGAAAGTTGAAGGCGCAGGGCTTAAACCCCAGGAGATTGCAGCCTCGGCAAGCGGCTGCTGTGAAGGCATGAAGCCCACTGAGCTTTTCAGGGTTATGAGTGTACTTAAGATATAATGCACTCAAGGTACGTCTCCGTACTTGACCATTTCATAGCCACATTATATTTGAAATACACGAGCAGTTATTTTTGTTTAATGGATCCAAATTGTTCAGAGTAGTAACAGTATGGTTGGTAAATGGTCTTGTTTTGGAGTGACTATGAAGAATTTCGTAGTTTTTCTTGGCGAAGCGCAGCCATAAAAATCGCGTCTGTTTGAGCGAGGGACGAGCGAGTTTCGCGATTTTGGCGTAGCGAGCCTTAGAAAAACAAGAAATTATTCACCGGAACGGAAAAACAAGACCATTTACCAACATTATTAAAGTTAATACGCTGAATAGATGCCAAATATTTTTATATCCTAATTCTGTGCGTTGATTTTTCCAAAATGCACTGCTATATTATGTTATTTAGTTGTACCCGTAACAGTATTTTGTTCTGAAACTAAAGGGAAATAAAAGATATTCAGGAGATAAATAAATGGAATGCACAACCAACAGGGCAGGAGCCCAGTGTAAATTTATGGGTAAAAACGGCTGCACATACGTTGCCGGCGCATGTTTTCAGGTAGTTGAACAGTGCGAGGGCTGTGAACGCATTACCGAGAACGAGGCAGGCAAATTCTGCGCCGTTTACCCCCACCCGGAGATGAAGTGGAAAAGGGGTGTATGCAACTTTGCAACCCATGTAAAACCGGAAGTTCCACAGACAGAACAGGGAGCTACCCTCAACCCGCTGAAAGCTGCCAAGAGGGCTTCCCGCGGACGTTAATCCCGCACAGCACGGATTCACACGGGGCGTTCTTTTACGCCCCTTTTTTGTTTATGCATGCAGCCAAGTCTGCTTGCTGAATAACCTGTCATTCATCTTGGATTAAAATCAAATCCCGGCCAGACACCAGCCAACTTCCATGAAACATCATCCCCGTGAAATGCCATCAATGGTCTATGCCGATGAGTCAGGCGAGATCTTTGATCTTCCTGACCTCTGCATGGCAGGAAGAAGTGGCCGTCT
>JALWJV010000396.1 GCA_026996955.1 Deltaproteobacteria bacterium | reverse complement strand
TGACAGGCTGCTTGGCATGTTCGCACTTCTGATAATCGGCGCGTGCACCGTGATTGTACACCCCGGGCTCTTGCCAGGATATCTGGAAACCATATTAAAACTCTCAGGGGCAATAACATTGCTGGTACTTACAGGCGCACCCCTCCTGGAAAATATCACATCAAAACTGCCCTATGAGATAATTAAAAAGGCGGTAAACGCCCTGCTTGCCTTCTGGAAGCACCCTTCAGTTCTTATCCTCTGCCTGTTTTTTTCCCTGATAATCCAGTTACTATGCATTATTATCTGTTTTATTGCAGGAATAAGCATGGGTATTGATGTCCCTGCTGCACTGTACTTTGCCGCCTTTCCCATGGTGGCAATATTCACCATGCTGCCAGTCTCCTTGAATGGTATTGGAGTCAGAGAGGGTGGCTTTATCTACTTTATGGGGCTTTACGGTGTATCCGAAACAAAGGCCATAGGGCTGAGCCTTGCCTTTTTTGCAATACAGGTTGTTGCAAGTCTTATTGGCGGGGTGGTTTACTCCACTGGAAGCTATAAAAAAACGGAGATACACCCGTAATGAAACATGTTCAAAAAAACTCAAGGTGGGACCTGCTTGGTGCATCATTCATGCTGATGCTACTTGTTTGGCGCATCACCTTTCTGTACTTCGCCCCCATAGAGCTGTCCCCTGACGAGGCATATTACTGGGACTGGTCCCGAAGGCTTGACTGGGGCTATTACAGCAAACCACCAATGGTTGCATGGATAATAGCTGGTGGCACACACCTTCTGGGAAACTCGGCATTTGCTGTCAGGCTCCCTGCTGCAATTTTCGGTACCCTTTCAATCCTGTTCTGCTTTCTTGCAGCAAGGGCAATGTTTAATCCAAAAACTGGCCTCTTTGCAGCCCTCCTTGCGGCAGCCTCCCCTGGGGCATGTGTGGCAGGATTTGTGATGACCATTGATGCCCCGCTGCTGTGCTTCTGGGCAATGGCACTATTCTCTGCATGGAATGCAGTGCAGGCAGAACTTCTAAACAGAAAAACAGCTACTTCTCTGGCCTGGTGGCTCATTACCGGAATCGCTGCGGGAGCAGGATTTCTCTCCAAACAGACCATGTTTGCCTTCTGGCCCGTTTTCCTTACATTTATCATGGCAGGGAAGGATACCAGGCATTTGATAAAATCCTGGAGACTGCATCTTGCAATACTGATCTCAATACTGGCACTTGCCCCTGTTATCTGGTGGAACATGCAGCACCAGTGGATTACCCTTACCCACACTGCCCACCACTTTGAACAGTCGGACCACAGCCTGCTTGAATCTCTCAGGACTTTTTCAGAATTTGCAGGTTCTCAACTGGCAGTTATCTCACCAGTAACCTGTTTATTGGTGTTTCTTACCGGAGTGGCCGGGCTTTTAATGTACAAAACATTTATATTTCGAAACACTCCCACAGATAAAACGTCACAAAAAATCACACCGCCCATTCTGCACCGCCAGGCAGGTGGAATGCTGCTTCTTTCAGGCATTGCCATACTCCTTCCCATTACAGCATTAAGCCTTAAACAAAGGGTAAATGCAAACTGGCCCGCACCCTTTTACATTGCCCCGCTGATATTTACAGCAGCCTGGTACTGCGGTGTTTTTGATCTTGGCAAAAAAATCAACAGGATGAGGGGTCTTGTCAAACCTGCCCTGATTACAGGTGGGATAATGGCAATGATCCTTTACTCTCTTCCTGTGCTCATACCTGCCACACCACTTGAGGGCACAAAACTTGACCCGTTTACCAGGGTATCAGGATGGAAGGATCTTGCCTCACAGGTTGAATCTATCAAAAATAACTTGCCCAGGCGTGACCGGACATTCATTGTTACCAGAAGGAGACAAACCGCATCAGAGCTCGCATTTTACATGCCAGGAAACCCTGTAACCTACCGGTGGAGCGGCAACAGAAATCGTATCAGCACTCAGTATGAGCTCTGGTCAGGACCAGACAGGCTCAGTGGCTGGGACGCACTAATCATTGTTGACCAGGGCAAGGAGCTGCCAGCAGACCTGCCGAGGCATTTCCGACAATTTATAAAAGTCGATTCTGTTTCAATTATTAAGGGGAAGCACAGGATAAGGGCGTACAACATCTATTATGGTTCTGAGTTTAAACCGGGCCCAAATTAAGTCATGGATATCTCATCAATTATTCAACTTGACACATCGTTTTTTATCCGAATCAACCATGCAAGATCCCCCCTGCTGGATGTGGTCTTTCCTGTAATATCCAATTTCAATTTTTTCCTTCCGGTCATTGTGCCCTTCATATTGTGGAGGTTCTGCAGAGGAGACAATAGGGAGCGGATACTATGGATTGCAGGCATAGTTGCGGTCGGCATGAGTGATCTGCTCTGTGCAAGGGTAATCAAGGAGATAGTAGGAAGGGTCAGGCCCTATGAGGTACTTGACGGCATTTACCTGTTCAAGGGCTCCAAGTGGCTTGTGACTGACCCAGCGTTTCGAAGTCATATCTCAGGGACACTGGCATGGCCATCGTGTCATGCCACCAACATGTGGACTGCTGCCTCATACCTTACTGCCTGGTGGAGGTGGCGGGGCGTGCCTGTGATTGTGCTTGCAATTCTGGTGTGCTGGTCCAGAATATACCTTGGAGTGCACTACCCGCTTGACGTTGTTGGAGGCACAGTTACAGGAATCATTCTGGGACTGTCAACATGGAAGGCGGTAATTTCTTTTATTTCTTTCGACAAGTGCCGATTAGTGGAAAAAGGGGAATAAAATACGGGGCAACAACCGGCTTCCATATTGTTTATGAAAGGGACTTGCATATATGACTGTATCAGGACAAATTGTTGACAAGCGGAAACATGACAGGCTTCGTCACGGCACACTCGTGGACTTTTCAGACGGATCACTACTACTAAGCGGTGATATTGTGGACATAAGCCTTGGAGGAATGCAGATTGAATGCATGAAGAGCCTTGAGGAAGGAACTGAGATTACAATGGCGATCCCCATGAGCGCAGGTCTTAAGCTTCACGGTGTTGTCCGCTGGCACAAAAAACGTGGAATGAAGCACTTCCTGGGTATTCAGTTTCTTAATGTAACGCCTGAACAGGAATCAGGAATACGGGAGGTAATCCAGGCGCTTTTCTGGAAGACCGCCAAGGCATAGCCAAGCTCATGCGTATAAACAGGGCCTCGGCAAGAAAGCGCACATCACATGCCTGCTTACAGAGGCCCGAAACAACTCAGTGTAATAATGACTCCCCTGTCATCTCAACAGGCTTATCCATTCCAAATATGGCAAGGACCGTAGGTGCAACATCGGCAAGCCCCCTGCCCTGGACAAGCCTTGCATTACGCAGGCCCTCATCAGAGGATATGAGAATAAACGGCACAGGATTGGTGGTATGGCTGGTACGCCACTCCGGTGTCTGATCCTCTGCATTACCGTGATCTGCAAGCACCAGGATATCATACCCTTCTGAAAGGCCAGCCTCTACAATATCACCCAAAGCCTGATCCACAGCGCTTACCGCCTTCATGATTGCCTCTGGAATTCCGGTATGCCCAACCATATCGCCGTTTACAAGATTGGTCACAATAAACGAGTATTTTCCTGACCGTATCTCATCAACCAGCCTGTCCCTTATCTCAAAAACACTCATTTCAGGTTTCAAATCATAGGTCTTTACCTTGGGGGAGTTGATGAGCACCCTGTCCTCGCCTGGAAATGGCTCCTCTCTCTGCCCATTAAAAAAGAACGTCACATGGGCATATTTCTCAGTCTCACTTATTCTGAGCTGTTTCATGCCAGAGCGGCTTATAACCTCCCCAAGAAGATTATGAAGCTCCTGCTCCTCAAATGCCACCCTTGCATTCATGCCAGCATAAAACTGAGTCATGGCAACAAAGAAAACATCCAGGGGCTTGCGTTCCCACCCGGGAAAATCTTCATCAATCATTGCCCTGGTAAGCTGTCTTGTCCTGTCTGTACGGAAATTAAAGAATATAAAGCTGTCTCCTGCCTGAATGCCCTTGTACCACTGAGCAGCCCTTGGAACAATAAACTCATCCATCTCATCTGCGGCATGGCATGTCTTTACCAGTTCCAGGGCGTCAGAAAATCTCTCATCACACAGGGCTTTTACAATGCAGTCATAGGCCTTTTTTGTCCTGTCCCATCTCTGGTCCCTGTCCATTGCATAAAACCTGCCGCTTACAGTGGCAATTTTTCCAAAGCCCAGGTCAGAAAGTTTTTTCTGCAGGGCTGCAATATGCACCTCACTTTCGGTCACCGGGGCGTCCCTGCCATCGGTTATTACATGTACCAGGACATCATGGAAATTTTCTCTTGCGCAAAGATCAAGGAGTGCAAACAGGTGGTCAATATGGCTGTGTACTCCCTGGGTCTGTAAAAGCCCTGCAATGTGCAGCGCTGTTCCCCTGCTTCTGCAATTTTCTATGGCACTTAAAAATGCCCTGTTCTTGAAAAAATCACCGTCAGCGATGGCCTTGTTGATGCGGACAAGGGACTGAAATATGATTCGTCCTGCCCCGATGGTCATGTGTCCAACCTCTGAGTTCCCCTGATATCCCTCAGGAACTCCTACCGACAGCCCTGACGCAGCCAGCAGCGTATTTGGATACTCCTTCATATATCTGTCCGAGTTGGGGGTCGGTGCCTGGCATATTGCATTGTCTGTACATTCATCACGCCAACCCCAACCATCACGAATTATCATCAAGACCTTTTTCTGCATTTTTTGTACTCTCCTGGCATGTTATTCAAAAACCAAATTTGATACTGCCCCCTATATTAACGCGAAAAAGCAACAAAATACAGGAAATATCATAAAATATTCCCGTTGCCGCAGGCTGTTTTTGTATCAGGGCATGGCATAGATCAAAACTTGGTATTATGATTGATCTCCAAAGATAATCCCACAGGAACAGGGCTTACCGGTACATGAAGGTTGACATCCTCAATCATTGCCTATTTTCATGAACTAAGGAAAAAATATGAAAGACCAGTATGATAAAAAAGAAGGCTATTGCCGCATGCTTGGGCACAGACTGCCCTTCAGATATTGCCGCACTGCTTATAACGATGAGCTGCCGTGCAGGAAGATTGTGGACTGCTGGTTTGATGAGTTCCCAATAATGGAATTTCTTGCAGAAAATTACTCCGAAGACCAGTTAAAGGCGGCATTCCAGGGCCACAAGTCACGGGTTACAACAATACTTGAAATAATTCACAGGGCCAAGACAGGGTAGTAAAGCCTAGATTGAGCGATTGTCGGATTTGCTGTATATCCGCGAAAGAGGAATTTCCCATAATAGTCAGCTATATGGGAATTCCTCTGACAAAGGAGATGCAGTAAATACGGCAATCCCGAAGGGTTTCAAAACTGGAAAGCTATAATCGATACAACTCCTATTAATTTCGTTGAAAAAACAATTTTCCAGTTTTTGAAACGCTCAATATAGGTAACGGTTATTTCAGAGCAGGCACACCACAGGAACAAACACGGGCTTCTGAAGTTTATACGATTGCGTGCTCAAGTGACAATCTTGAATAGCCGCATATGAGGCCTAATTGTCAAGATGCACTATGGTTGCTCCCCAATGACCATTTTCCGGTGGAGCAAGCCTCCACGAATGGACAAATTCAATACGTTCAAGCACTGAATGGACAGACCTTCTGAGAATCCCCCTGCCCTTTCCATGAATTATCTTTACCTCTGTGATACCTGCCCTGCGGCACTCAACAAGATATTCACGAACAAGGGATGAGACCTCCCCTGGGTTAAAGGTGTGAAGATCAAGTATTCCGTCAATGGGGACCTCTATCGGTTCCAAATCGTGGTATGACGCATCTTCAGACACGCCGTCTTGCTGCTGTCTTTTATTAAAAACCATGAATCTCACCATACTTGAGCCATACTTCACCGGCTCCCACAGATCGTGGGCAGAGGGTTACCGTGCCCATTCCGCCTTCAAAGTTGATATAATCCACATGCCTGGGCGATTCTGGAAATGGAGAATGCATGGAGGCGCCATAACTTTGGCTGAAGAATTCCGCGCCAGGAATACCAGGCCTGACCTCATCATTGCAACTAGCATGCTGGACCTGTCTTCATTTCTCGCCCTGACCAGGGATATTACATGGGATATCCCCGCAGTAATGTACTTTCATGAAAATCAGTTTGCATATCCCTGGCAGGAAACAGACCGGGACATACTTAAGGGCAGAGACATGCACTACTGTTTTATCAACTTTGTCTCAGCCCTTGCTGCTGACCATGTGTTTTTCAACTCCAGATACAACATGCTGACATTTCTGCAAGGAGCCAAAAAGATGCTGAGGCACTTTCCGGATTTTAACCAGCCGGACAGTATTGAAACCTTGAAACAGAAGTGTTCATGCCTGCACCTTGGAATAGACTTTTCCGATTTTAATTTCCAACCAGGCGAGCAAGGATCAGCAGATTGCATTCACAGCCCTGACCATATCCCGATAATAATCTGGAACCACAGATGGGAACACGATAAAAACCCTGGAGCCTTCTTTAATGCGCTGTTCAGGCTTGATGAAGAAGGATTTGCATTCAGGCTCATTCTTCTTGGAGAAAACTTCAGGCAGAGACCACAAGAATTTATAAAAGCTGAAGAGAAACTCGGCAGAAAAATACTCCATTCAGGGTTTGTAAAGGACCACAGGGAGTATGCCAGCTGGCTTAACCAGGGCACTCTCCTGCCTGTTACATCAAGGCATGATTTCTTTGGAGTAAGCGTATGCGAAGCAATTTACTGCGGCTGCTTTCCGATAATACCCGACAGAGTTGCCTATCCTGAGATAATCAATCCTTTGTGCCACAAGGATATCCTGTATAATGGTGATGAGGAGTTTTATAAAAGGCTCAGAGAGGAAATGCTACTCTGGAATCACAGGGAAAGAAGGCTTTACCGACAGGAGGTGATAAAAAAACTCCAGGCGCATATCAGTAAATTTTCCTGGGATAATGCCGCACCTGAGTACGATGCCACATTCAGGAAAGTCATTCGTGAATTCAAGATGGAAAAACAAGGAATCTATACAGCGCCATGAAAAGTTCTTGTTTTGGAGTGACGGACCTTCCACCAGACGGAGAAACAGGACCATTTACGAAAAAAATTCGTAAATGTTCAGCGTATTTATTTATGAAAGTTGGCAAATGGCCTTGTTTTTCCGTTCCGGTGAACAATTTCTTGTTTTTCTAAGGCTTGCTCCGCCAAAATCGCGAAACTCGCTCGTACCTCGCTCAAACAGACGCGATTTTGTGGCTGCGCTTCGCCAAGAAAAACTACGAAATTATTCAAAGTCACTCCAAAACAAGGCCATTTACCACGCTGAATAGATACAAAAATTCCAAAACAAGATGCAAATAAAAAAAGCGGCCAATTGGCCGCTTTATATTTATCAGCAAGCAGGCTGCAGGCCGTATGTTATTAACAGCCGCCTGCGCAGCCGCCGCAGGAACCGCTTGTATTTGTATCACATCCGCATGAGCCGCCAGGCATGCAGCTCATCATATCTTCTGCAGTAGGCTCCCTTACATCAGAGATGGTGATATCAAAGTGAAGGGTCTGACCTGCAAGGGGATGATTGAAGTCAGCGACCACATTGTCATCTGTGACCTCTTTGATGGTAAAACGTAATGGCCCCTGGGGAGACTGTGCCTCAAAGGGCATACCTGCCTTAAGTTCCATACCCTGCGGGAACTGGGACCTGGGGATGTCGCGAAGCATATCCTCTCTGAACTCACCGTATCCATCTGCAGGTGCAATGGTAAGCTGAAGCTTTTCACCCTTTTCCCTGTTCAAAAGCCCACGCTCAAGACCGGGTATCACCTGTCCGGTGCCAAGTATAAAACTGAAAGGGGTATCACCGGACTGATCAATGGTTTCTCCGGAATCCAGAGTGAGGGTGTATTGGATTGCTACGTAACTTTTGTCCTGAATCTTCATTTAAAAAAAGCTCCTTTTATTTTTTGCCGTTACATTGCATAATCTCATATGCATGCGGCCAATATAACTGTACCGCCATATCAGCAGACCCTGGCGCCGGGCCATAATGCAAGCCCAAACTGAATGTCACTGCACTGGAGCTGATACCAGACGGTTCATTAAACATAAGTACACATTGTCCTGGGGTCAATTAAAAAAACAGTTTTTCCTGTTTTTCCCTTTACGACTAATGTAAAATACCTGAATATGGGACATCTGCCCATTAAAAGGTGTTACAAAGAGCAAATCATATGTGGAGAAGCATTATGAATCCATTTCCTGCCTGTCTTGACACAAAAATCAGGGCGATAACAAAGGGCGCGATTATGACATTTGTTACAGCACTAATCCTTACCTGGGGTGCTGATTTACATGCCCAAAAAACGGACCTACCTCCCAGACAACAGGCAGGCATGACTGACCAGGATGCCAAAACTCAAAAAACGCATAATAACAATGCAAATGGAACCCATGAAACTCTCGCACCGCCTGATTCAAGCAATCATGCAGATTTGCCTGCCGATGCGGCTGCCATTGTTAACGGTGTGCCCATATCAAAAGACAGTCTTAATGAAGCCATCAAATTCATGACCCAAAAACTTGATAATGATGAAATTTTGGAATCATTTGAAAATGTCATGTCCGGCAACAACACAGGGTGCAATGCAACATCATGCCCTGAAGAATTACTGCATGACATAGCACTGCAACGGCTTATTGATGAAGAACTTGCAGTGCAGGAGGCCAAAAAGGAGGGAATAAACATTCCCCCGGGTACAATACGCAAAATAACCTCAAAGCTTCGCTATCAGATGCAAGCTGAAAACAGCCCCACTTATGAGACCAGTCTTAACCAGTCCGGTTTGAAAAAAATGATTATCAGGGATTATCTCTTCAAACAAATATGCACAAAAAACATATTACCCCTTATTAAGGTCAGCCCAGAAGCTGTCCAGTCAATATATAAAGATAAAAGCCAGCAATTTATCATACCGGAAAAGATAATAATCACTGACATCCACTTTTTCCGTGAAAAAAACAGCAAAAAACTCATGGCTGAGGCAAACAAGGCTCTTAAATATATCTTTTCAAACAAAAACAGTGACATAAAAAATCTTGACCTGCCTGCCTCACCGGCAGTGCGCACCTTTGAGCTATCCGAAAAGATCTATCCTGAACTCTATTTTGTTG
>JALWJV010000395.1 GCA_026996955.1 Deltaproteobacteria bacterium | reverse complement strand
TATTCCGTCTTTTTCAAGGGCTGTTTTTACAGCCATGGCCTCATCTGCAAGGCATTTGAGTGAGATGCAGAAGTATATGACCACGGCAGAAAATAGCCATGCAGCCAGGTTTCCTGCCATGCCAAAGAGGATGATTCCAGCATATGTAAGCCCATAACTTAGAAAAATTATGGATAATGTCAGCACTCCTCCCTGAAAGACGGGATTTAGGGGCAGTTTCCTGCAGAAACGCTCACCATACGCAATTGCAGAGCCCAGTATCCTTACAAGATGAGGTAGGTCCTCCCTGTCACCAAGGATAAAATCCAGAACAGCGGCTGCTGCTATTATGCTGCAGCCCCAGGGTGTGGAAATATAGAGATAAGATTGCATCAATTACTTACTTTTCAGTTTATAAACATAACATTCAGATTAAAAAACTTGACCAGATCAAAAAATATAGCATATTATTAGCAGCCTTTGTATCTTTTAATTTTGCAGTATACGATTCATATGTTCCCGCTTCCTGAGCAAAATTTTTAACCTTGCAACTGGCCAAACTGGACACTTACCCCTAAACTCTTCGTCTGATATCCCCAATCACAGGAAATTCATGAGTAAACCCGAAGAAAAACTGGACCTGCTTGTTGTAGATGATGAGCAGCCAATAGTAAATATGCTTTGCGACTTTCTGGGATCACGCGGATTTGAGTGCAGAAAGGCAGGAAATGGCATTGAGGCCATTGAGGAGATGAAGAAAACCCCTGCAGATATTGTGCTGACAGATCTGATGATGCCAATGATGGATGGCATTGAACTCATAAAGAGGCTGAAACAGGGGTGGCCTGACACAGACATAATAAGCATCACAGGGTTCATCAAGCAGTACACCTATACGGACGTTATCAATGCAGGTGCCAGTGATTTCATTACAAAACCCTTTAATTTTGACGAGCTTGAGGCAAAGCTCAACCGGATCATCAGGGAGAGAAAACTTCGGGAAGAACTTCAGCGCCTTTCAGCAAGAGACGGCCTGACCGACCTATACAACAGGCGTTATTTTGATCAGCAGATAAAGGAGGAGATGGAGCGGGCAATACGCCAGTGTTATCCCCTTTTTCTCATGATAGTGGATCTCGACGGTTTCAAGAGGGTAAATGATGAACTTGGGCATCAGGCAGGAGACGAACTGCTCTGTGCCTTTGCTGATGTGCTTAAAAGCTCCACACGAAAGCACGTGGACATAGCCTGCCGGTACGGAGGTGACGAGTTTGCCATCATCATCCCACAGGCCACAGATGAGCAGGTTGAGGCAATAGCTGCCAGGGTTCAGAAAAATTTTATGGATATTGATACCAAGGGCACAACCCTGAGCATTGGTGTTTCATGCGCATCAACCGAGTGCGGCGGCACTACAAAAGACGTGGACATCCTTATCAGCCAGGCTGACAGCGCCATGTATGAGGCCAAGCGGGCAGGCGGAAACAGGGTGGTTGTTGTCAGGCCGGAGGGAGCTTAACTGTAAGCCGCCCCCTGCATGTTCCTGAAACAGGGTGACTTACCTTTTTCGCAGCCTGATTGATTTTGGGGTTACCTCAACAAGTTCATCCTGATTGATGTATGAAAGGCAGTCTTCAAGGGAGAGTTTCATAGGTGGTGTAAGCACCACGTTCTCATCTGAGCCTGCAGCCCTCATGTTGGTAAGCTTCTTCCCCTTGGCAGGATTAACCACAAGATCCCCGGTTCGGCAGTGTTCCCCTATGATCTGCCCGGCATAAACCTCCTCTCCGGGCCCGACAAAGAGTTTTCCCCTGTCCTGGAGGTTAAACAGTGCGTATGCCACTGTAACGCAGTCCTGTTTCACCACCAGGGCACCGTTGATCCTGTTGGTGATTTCACCGGCGTATGGCCCATACCCTGCGAACACATAGTTCATGATGCCCATGCCACGGGTGTCAGTGAGAAATTGAGACCTGAACCCCAGAAGTCCCCTTGTTGGAACCTTGTAAACAATTCGAACCATCTCACCCCGCTGCTCCATCTCCTGCATGGTCCCCTTGAGGTTACCCAGTCTTTCAATGACAGCGCCCTGAAACCTGGTATCAACATCTATTGTTACG
>JALWJV010000394.1:7130-9255 GCA_026996955.1 Deltaproteobacteria bacterium | reverse complement strand
TTGGCGTAGCGAGCCTTAGAAAAACAAGAAATTGTTCACCGGAACGGAAAAACAAGACCATTTACCAACCTTTATTAACAAAATTGCGCTGAACAGTTACAAAAACAGTTTCATGGAAAACTCTATTCTACTATACGGCCTTTCAGTGCCCCTCATGATTGCAGGGCTGGCAGGCTCGGTTTTTCCGGCACTTCCAGGCGTAGCTCTTGTTTGGGCAGGAATGTTTGTCTATTATTTGCTGGATCCTGCAAACCACCTCTCTGTTACATTCCTGGTCATCCAGGGGCTTATAGCCGCTTCCTCCTACATAGCGGACTATCTGATTACCATGTGGGGAGTCAAGAAGTTCGGAGGCTCCAGGGCTGCGGCAATAGGTGCAGCGCTTGGCTCTCTTGCCGTATTTGTAATGGGACCCATTGGAATCATCGCAGGCCCCCTTGCCGGGGCAATCATCGGCGATCTTTTTGCAGGAAACGCCATAAGGCAGGCGTTGAAATCCGGAGCCGGCTCATTTGTGGGATTTCTCTTTACCATGACATATCGGCTTATTGTCTGCGGCATAATGATAAGCTGGTTCATAGTTCGAATCATGTTCTCCTAGATTGAACGTTTCGCGATTTTGGCGTAGCGAGCCTTAGAAAAACAAGAAATTGTTCACCGGAACGAAAAAACAAAACCGATTATCAACCTTATAACTCAATAGACTAAACAGTTACTCAGGATTTAGCCCTTGCCTTGATGCCAGATAATGTATGAACACTGGCTGCCACTGCACCCAACCACAGTTTATTGCTTGCTTGCACCCCCTTTTTTTGGTATCTCTTTTTACAATTTTCCTGACTATTCAGCGGTTCGCTAACAGCAGGGAAATAACACTATCCTGGATTGAGCGATTTTGGGATTTACTGCAGATCCGCGAAAGAGGCATTTCCATAATAGTCAGCTATATGGAAATTTCTCTGACAAAGGAGATGCAGTGAATACGGCAAGCCCGAAGGGTTTCAAAAGTTGAAGAGTACGATACATGTAACTCCTTTTAATATCGTATAAAATCATTTCTTCAAACTTTTGAAACGCTCAATTCAGGACTATTAGAATACCTAAAGGGGGGAGAGCACCTGTCAGAAGATAAACCTGTTCTTGAAATAAGAGGGCTGGAAAAAAGCTACACCACTGACGGCAGCCGTATAGACGTACTAAAGGGGCTTTCAGTCACTGTCAATAAGGCTGAGGTGGTTGGAGTGGTTGGAGCCTCAGGCGTTGGCAAGACCACCTTTCTTCACATCATAGGAACCCTTGACAGGCCGGGAGCCGGGGAGGTGCTGCACAACGGCGAGAACGTATTTGCCTGGCCTGACTCCAAACTTTCACAGTACCGCAATGCCCAGCTGGGGTTTGTTTTCCAGTTCCATCATCTTCTTCCTGAATTTTCCGCTATTGAAAACGTGATGATGCCGTGTCTCGTAGCGGGCATCTCCTATGCCGAAGCCAGGTCAAGGGCATCTGACATACTGGAGTACCTGGGGCTTTCCAACAGGGAGAATCACAGGGTCGGGCAGCTTTCCGGAGGGGAGCAGCAGCGGGTGGCCCTGGCAAGGGCAATGGTGCAGCGCCCCGGGCTGCTGCTTGCCGATGAGCCAACCGGCAACCTTGATGAAAAGACAGGAGAACAGGTGGCCAAATTGCTTTTCACCCTGAACAGGGAGTATGGTACCACTATCATTGTGGTAACTCACAACCTCACACTTGCCCGCAAAATGGACCGCTGCATAGGCATAACGGATGGGACCGCTGTTGAACTCTCCAGTGATGAACTGGTCCGTTTTGGTGTAGGGGCTGTTCATGTATAAAATCGCTCCAGAGACACGGCGCAAGGCAGTTTGAACCAGGACATCCACCACCTGAATTGAGCGTTTCAAAAATTTGAAGAAATGATTTTACCGCTATTTATTCAACATCAGTTAACGGGAAATATCGCCGCTCTCCCGCTGTAAAAATACTGAACAGTTGCCAAGACAAAAAAATGTTTAAATATAAAAACCACTTGATATATCTCTTAATCTCCTCATTCTGCCTCTGTTTTCATGCAACAAGCCATGGCGGGGATTTCCCACCCGGCGAAGTT
>JALWJV010000394.1:0-7120 GCA_026996955.1 Deltaproteobacteria bacterium | reverse complement strand
TTTACTTGCACGGCCTGTCTTTTATGGGCCTGAACATCTTGCAGACACAGCCCAACAGGTTGCAGACGAACTGGAGGCTGGCCTTGTATCAGGCGGTGATCATGTAATTGTTATACCGGATGAGATAAATTCACCTGAGGAGGCCCTGCGAATAGCACAGGACCATGACATGCAGTGGGCTGTTTATGGAAGTGTCACCAGGCTTGGAAGCCAGATGAGTATTGACCTGCGCGTTGTAAACACCTCCCTCCCTGGTGATACGCCAAGGGTTGTCTTTACCCAGGGACCGGCAGACAAACTTCAAGGTCTCTGCCATATCATGGCAGACAGGCTCCACAAGATATTTCTCTCCCCCTACATGGTGGCTGCGGTACGCGTTGAAGGAAACCGGCGTGTGGGCACAGATGCAATTCTCGAGCATATCGGCACATCAAAGGGTGAGATGTACGATCCCAAACAGATATCAGAAGACATAAAAAATATCTTTTCCATGGGTTACTTCGATGATGTTGAAGTTGATGTGCACGATGATGCCAATGGCCGCACAGTCACATTCATGGTCAGGGAAAAACCGGCTATCAGAAAAATCATCATAAAGGGGAATGAAAACATAGACACCAAGGACATAATGGAGGTGCTGAACCTCAAGCCCTACACAGTTGTCCGGGACAAGAGCCTCCAGGAGGCTGCCCAGAAGATCGAGGCAATGTACTCAGACAAGGGTTATACAGGCACAACTGTCACAGTATCCCTTGAACGTGTCTCTGATCAGGCAGCAGACGTGGTGTTCGAGATCTCCGAGGGAGAAGAGGTCTTTATCAAAGAGATCAACATAGAGGGCAACAAGGCGTTCTCGGATGATGAACTTAAAAGCATCATGGAGGTAACTGAGAAAAAACCCTGGTGGACTCCAAGCCTCCGGAATGTCATGGCAATGATAAAGGGTGATGCAGGCGTGCTCAAGTGGGATGCCCTTGAAAGGGATGCCGGCAGGATAACGGCGTTCTATCACAACCACGGCTATGTTGATGCCCGGGTCGGACAGCCAAAGGTCGTAAGAAAGGGAACCAATCTCTACATCACTATCCCTGTTGAAGAGGGGGAGGAGTACAAGGTCGGGAAAATAGACATCGAGCAGGATTTCTTCAAGGACAAGGACATCCTCCTCTCAAACATGAAGATCAAGGACGAAGACGCCTTCAGCCAGGAGGTGCTGCGCAAAGACATACTGAAACTCACCGATATGTTTGCTGATAACGGCTATGCACATGCAGATATACAGCCTGTAATCACAAAAGACCCCAATGAGAAGAAGGTCAACATCAAGCTGGTTGTTGACAAGGGTCCCCTGGTTACGTTTGAACGCATCAGCATTGCCGGCAACACCATTACACGTGACAAGGTCATAAGGAGAGAACTCAGGGTAAACGAGCTGGAGCCCTTTTCTGCCACAGGCCTTAAGAGGAGCAAGGACCGGCTGAACAAGCTCGGCTACTTTGAAGATGTCAACCTGAACACCACCAAGGGAAGCGACAACGAACACATGAACCTTGAGGTAAAGGTAAAAGAGCGGCAGACCGGAACCTTCAGCATAGGTGCAGGCTACAGCTCGGTTGACAAGCTGATAGTAATGGGTGAGATCAGCCAGAGGAACTTCCTGGGTAAAGGTCAGACAGTAAACTTCAAGGGCATGTTTGGAGCACAGACTGCCCGCTTCTCTCTTGGGTTTTATGAACCCTACTTCATGGACACAAGGCTCTCCATGGGTATTGATGCCTACAACTGGAGGCAGGAGTACACTGATTACACCAAAAAGAGCACTGGTGGCGCCCTGAGGTTTGGATACCCGCTTACAGACAACCTGTCAGCATTTTTCGGTGGCAAGTGGGATTACACAGACATGACTGATATTGGTGACTATACGTCCCAGGTCATTAAGGATTCTCAGGATATAAAAGAAACCAGGGCAGTCCGGGCGGGCCTGTCCTATGACTCACGAAATGCTTTTTTCAATCCTACCCACGGCTGGCAGAACACAATTTACCTCCAGTACGCCGGCGGTTTCCTGGGCGGTGATGCATCATTTGTCAAGACTGAGGCCACAGTAAGTTATTATCACCCGTTGTTCTGGGAATTTACCGGTCATATAAGGTCAGGAACAGGCTATGTCTTTGAGGGTAATGGCGGCAAACTGCCTGTCTGGGAAAAATTCTTCCTTGGAGGCATTGACTCTATTCGAGGCTACAAATGGGGCAGGGTAAGCCCCATTGACCCGGATACTGATGAACGTATCGGTGGTCACAGCATGTTCTATACCCAGATAGAGACAATCTTCCCGCTGATCAAGGACATGGGGCTTAACGGAGTTGTTTTTGTGGATGCCGGAAACGCCTGGGACAAGGATTCTGCGTATAATTTCGACAAGCTCAAAAAGACAATTGGTGCCGGTGTGAGATGGCTATCTCCCATGGGTCCGCTGCGGGTTGAATGGGGCTATAACCTGGACAGGGAAGAGGGGGACGACAAGACCAACTGGGAGTTCAAGATGGGCGGTTCATTCTGATGAAGGTAACACTGGGAGAACTGGCAAACATTATAAACGGACAGCTTGAAGGTCCTGCAGACATGGAACTTTCCGGCCTGCAGTCACTTAAAGAGGCAGAAAACGGACAGTTAAGCTTTGCTGTTAACCTCAAATACATAGATGATGTTCGTAACAGCAGGGCATCGGCATTCATCCTGCCTGAAATCTGGCCGGAAGATTTTGACAGGCCGTCAATAAGGGTCAAGGATCCGTACCTTGGCTACGCCCTTGCCTCCCAGAGATTCAGTGCCGGAGGGTTTGAACCCGCGGGTATCAGCCATGAAGCCATAGTGGGAGAGAGCAGCATATCACAGGATGTTACCATTATGCCCGGTGCTGTTATCGGGTCAGGCTGCACCATCGACAAAGGTGTTACCATCCATCCAGGTGTGGTCCTAGGCAAAAATGTCAGGATAGGGGAAGGGACCACCCTGTTTCCCAATGTGGTGGTATATGACAACTGCTCCATTGGCAGTAATGTACGGATACATGCAGGGTGCGTTATTGGTGCAGATGGATTTGGATATGCCAGAAACGGTAACCGGCATGAAAAAATCGTCCATACCGGCACGGTGGTCATTGAAGATGATGTTGAGATAGGTGCAAATTCCACCATAGACCGTGCTGCACTGGGGGAAACCAGACTAAAGAGTGGAACCAAGATCGACAACCTGGTGATGATTGCCCACAATGTGGAAGTGGGGCACTCCTCCATTATTGTAAGCCAAGTGGGAATTTCCGGGAGCACAAAGGTTGGAAACGGTGTGGTCCTTGCCGGTCAGGTGGGTGTGGTTGGGCATATTGAAATTGGTGATGGCTCAATGGTAGGGGCAAAATCAGGTGTTTCACACAGCCTTGAACCAGGAAGCCAGGTCTCAGGCATCCCTGCCATCCCCCACGCCACATGGCTTCGGGCAGTTACCATCTTCAGGCGTCTGCCTGATATTGCAAAGGAATTCCGGTCTGTCAAAAAGGCAATACAAAAACTCATGGAACGCTCAACCCAGGCGTAGCCTGTGGTGAAAAAGCTGTCATCATAAAAAACTCCAAAGGGGAATCAATAAAATGTCAGAGAATGGTTATGGCATAGAAAAAATAAAGAGCATACTGCCGCACAGGTATCCCTTTCTCCTTGTGGACAGGGTGACCGAACTCAAACCTGGTGAATACATAAAGGGATACAAAAACGTATCCATCAATGAACCCTTTTTCCAGGGACATTTTCCTGATGAGCCAATCATGCCAGGCGTGCTGATACTTGAAGCAATGGCTCAGATAGGGATACTCTTTGCCGTAGGGACAGCGGAGGACGAGCTGAAAGACCAGTTAATGGTTTTTGCAGGAATGGATAATGTAAAGTTCAGACGCCAGGTTGTTCCCGGGGACAGGCTTGAAATGCATCTTGTACACCTGAAACGCAAGCGCCAGATATGGAAGATGGAGGGTAAGGCCTTTGTTGACGGTCAGGTTGCAGCCCAGGCAATTCTCACAGCGGCTGCTGCACCCAAATCGTGACTCAAAGGGTCTCTTTCCGTTTGAGGCAAGAGTTCACTTAAAATCAACTCCCCAGGCCTCCTGGAAATAAACCAGAAGGCCTGGAAACTCTGCGTGATTAGTCTGCCGGGTAAAAGGCGTCTTTCTCAGCACCGCACTTGGGGCATACCCAGTCATCCGGCAGGTCCTTAAATGGAGTACCAGGTTCTATACCGTTATCTATATCACCCTCTTTTGGATCATAGATATAACCACATGGACATTCATAGGCTTGCATGTCAGACATAATTTGCCTCCTTGTAATGATTGCCATCCGGCTCTTGCAGATAGCATATATTTATTAAAACTTTACTTGTGACAGGTTCCGCAGCTCTTACCCTTGGGTACCTTCATCTCAACATGGCATGGCCAGCAGAAATGCTTATGAAAATCATTGCCAAACCCCTTGGTCTTTTTAATCTCAACCTTTAGGGGACCACCTGCATCTGTGGGGTGACACTTGGTACAGGCGAGTTTTTCCTGGTGTTTATGGTGAGGGAAGATAACTGCTGCCTTGTTTCCCTGGACATTGAACTTTTCTTTCAAATTTACGGTCTCAGGACCGGCAGACGCAAAAACCATGGCCGAAACCCCAACCACTCCAATAACCAACAGTGCTTGTACAACTCTTTTCATTGCTAAAAACCTCTCTTTAAATTAAAAAAAAGAACTGTTCAGCGTATTAACAGTATGGTTCATAAATGGTCCTGTTTTTCCGTTCCGGTGAATAATTTCTTGTTTTTCTAAGGCTTGCTCCGCCAAAATAGCGATACTCGCTGGTCCCTCGCTCAGACAGACGCGATTTTATGGCTCCGCTTCACCAAGAAAAACTACGAAATTCTTCAGAGTCACTCCAAAACAAGACCATTTACTACGCTGAATAGGTACAAAAACAATTTATATACACTTAAATAAGAATAATACTATCTTAATTATTAGGCAAGGTTTTTTTATGCATATTCACATTATTCAGCCAACCCACTTTGCAGGACATTTTGACCGAAGACTCTATAAATCCTCCAGACGGGCCCTTGTCCCCCTGACCCTGCCCTATCTTGCAGCCCTGTGTCCCAGGGAGGCAAAAATCACCCTTACAGATGAACAGACGCAGCAGCTTGACTTTTCAAAAGATTATGACCTTGTTCTGATAACATCCACAATACTCACATCCTTCAGGGTATACGACATAGCTGCCCAATACAGGCAACGCGGAATCCCTGTGGTTATAGGGGGGCCACATTGCACATTTTACGGTGATGAAGCGCTTCGCCATGCAGACGCAATAGCCATTGGCGAGGGCGAAGACATAGTTCCTGAGATCGTCCGGGATGCTGCTGCAGGAAGGCTTAAAAAAAGATACAGGTCTTCCCGCTACCACAATTTGAAAAACCTGCCTTTCCCGCGCTATGACCTGCTGGACAAGTCCACAATCTCAAGGATTCCCACCTATGCTGTCCAGACAACACGGGGCTGTCCCTACAGGTGCCATTTCTGTGCTGAACGCTTTCACCTGGGAGAAAAATACCGCATGCGGCCAGTTGAGGAGGTGGTGGAGGAGATAAAGGCAACAGGCTGCAAACAGATATTCTTTGCAGACAGCACCTTTGTGGGCAAACGCTCCCGGACCATGGAGCTGATGGAGGCGCTTATCCCGCTTAAAATAAGGTGGTCAACCCTGTGGAACGTCCATCGCTGTCTTGATGCCGAGCTTATGAGCCTTGCAAGGCGAAGCGGGCTGCTTCATATCAACATGGGGGTAGAGAGCATAAGCGCTGCCACCCTTAAAGACATGAACAAGAAGACCACCCCTGCTGACAGGATTGCTGAAGTGGCTGCTATCCTTAACAGGCTTGATGTAAGCTTCTCCTTCAACCTCATCTTTGGCTGGGACACCGACACGTTGGAGGATTTTGACATAACACTGGATTTTCTGCTCAGAAACAAAGTGCATGTAGCGTTCTTCAACGTATTCTCCCCGCATAAGGGCACAGCAATTTATGATCAGTACCTGGCGGAAGGAAGGCTCATAGACCCGTACAACATGGGACGCTGGCCTGGAATCATTGCAGAAATATATCCTGCCAACTATTCACCTAGGGAACTTGAAGAAAATGTCCTGCGTCTGTATCGGGAATTTTATTCGTGGCCGAACATGATTGCCAGGCTGCCTGCGCCGAAGAGCAAATCCAGCATGGCATCCTGGTTTATGAATCTGCAGGAGAGAAAATTATATTGCGGAGCAACCCACAGGGCAAATTTTGATGGAATATAAAAAGAGGGGGTGAAAAAAGAAATGGTCGGGGCGGAGGGATTTGAACCCCCGGCCCTCTGCTCCCAAAGCAGATGCGCTGCCAGACTGCGCTACGCCCCGACAAAAGGTGAGCATCTATTTAACACAGTGAAGTTACGGATTCAAGAGAGTTTTAGCAGTTTTTAACTGGCACAAGATACAGCGCGCCCACATATACTATCAACAACCTCTTTAAGGGCGTCCATGGTATATGGCTTGGGTAATGCGGCTGAAAAACCGAATTTTTCATACTTGGCCATGACGTCTTCATCTGCAAATCCACTGGAAACTATGAGTGAGGCATCAGTATCGATTTCCTTTATCTTTGCAGCCACCTCTGTGCCACTCATTCCATTCGAAAGCGTAAGGTCCACAATCACTGCACAGTAAAGCTCACCGCTATCCATTGCATTTTTATACTTTTCCACTCCGTCTTCACCCACAGTAGCGCCATCACACCCATACCCCATCACATCCAGCATATCGTGTACCATGTTGAGCAGAAAAATTTCATCATCTATAACCAGCACTTTACGCACTCTTTTGCCCATAAAAAACCACCTTGCCCTATGGGTTGTTCAGGTAGCCAAACCAAGGTTAACTTCCCGGCTGAACGGATATGAGATGAATAACATATTTTCTAAACCACGAACCAGACACAGCCCGTGACCAGGATTTCTGGAAGTACCTAATTAAAAGTTAAGCATCCTCAA
>JALWJV010000393.1 GCA_026996955.1 Deltaproteobacteria bacterium | reverse complement strand
GTCATAGGTCACAATCTTCTTGGCAATTGCACCTTCAATAGCCTTGTAAACCAGCTCTTTTGCCTCTTTCCAGCCAAGATATTCAAGCATCATGGCACCGGAAAGAATAAGAGAGCCTGGATTTACCTTGTCCATACCCGTATATTTAGGTGCCGTACCGTGGGTTGCCTCAAAGAGCGCAACACCGTCACCAATATTTGCACCTGGCGCCATGCCAAGGCCTCCAACCTGGGCTGCCAGGGCGTCTGACATGTAGTCACCGTTCAGGTTGGGCATTGCAAGCACACTGTACTCCCTTGGCCTGAGGAGTATCTGCTGGAACATGGCATCTGCAATCCTGTCCTTTATGACAATCTTTCCTTCAGGCACCTTGCCGTCAAACTTGTCCCAGAGTTCCGCCTCGCTGATGGTCTCATTTGGAAATTCCTTTTCAGCAAGCTCATAACCCCAGTTCCTGAATGCACCTTCAGTAAATTTCATGATATTGCCCTTGTGGACAAGTGTTACTGAATCACGGTTGTTTTCAATGGCGTGCATTATTGCCTTACGGACAAGCCTGAATGTCCCTGTACGGCTGATGGGTTTAATGCCTATACCGGAGTCTTCCCTGATATCTGCTCCCATCTCATCTTTCAGAAAATTGATTACCTTTGCTGCCTCAGGGCTTCCCTCAGGCCATTCAATACCGGCATAAACATCTTCGGTATTTTCTCGGAAGATCACCATATCCACATACTCAGGATGTTTTACCGGGCTTGGGACACCCTGGAAGTATCTCACAGGACGCACACATGCGTAAAGATCAAGCTCCTGGCGCAGTGTAACATTAAGACTCCTGATTCCTTCACCTACAGGTGTGGTAAGAGGCCCCTTTATAGCAACCACGTATTCTGTGATAGCATCAAGGGTTGTCTGAGGAAGCCATTCGCCTGTCTTCTCCAGGGCCTTTTCCCCTGCAAGAATCTCTTTCCACTCTATCTTTTTTGCCCCGCCGTATGCCTTTTCAACTGCCGCATCAAGCACGCGCCTGGTTGCGTTCCAGATATCCGGGCCGATTCCGTCTCCCTCAATGAAGGGGATTACAGGACAGTCGGGTACATTTATTCCGCCTTTATCATTGATGGTAATTTTTTCTGGTGTAAGTGACATCATTCCTCCTGAAGTAATAAACTGCCGGGCATGAATTATACCTAGATTGAGCGATTGTCCCGAAGGGTTTCAAAACTGGAAAGCTATAATCAGAATAACTCCTTTTAATTCCATTAAAAAATTAATTTTCCAGATTTTGTAACGCTCAACCTAGGTTATATTTTGTGAAGCCCGTCATAACCGTAGGTATTAATTTTCTGCTTCCAAATAGCAAACAGTCATAATAAACTGAAGTATTAAATTGGTCATCAAATTTTAGCTCTACTTTGAACATTTTTTACACCAGAGGGATTGAAATGGCTGAAATACTAATAATCAACGGTTCTCCCAGAAAGGATGGCAATACAGATATCCTCACAGATGAGCTTCTTAAATCAGCTACGGAGCATGGTGCCGCTGCAGAAAAGATACGGCTTGTAAAAACAAAGGTTAAGCCATGTCTTGAATGCGGTGGATGCGATGAGACAGGTAAATGCATCATAAAAGATGATGGAAACGAGCTATTCGACAAGATAGCAGAGGCTGACTACCTTGTAGTTGGCTCTCCCATTTTTTTCTACAACATAACATCCATTACCCAGGCCATGGTGGAGCGTTCTCAGGCCTGCTGGGTCAGAAAGTATTTGCTCAAGAAGGGGCCCTGGGGTGGCAAGCGGAGAAAGGGCATCTTTATATCTGTTGGCGCCACAAAGGGAAAACTGCTTTTTGACGGAGTTATTCGTGTTATGAAGTATTTCTTTGACGCAGTTGATGCGGATTATGCAGGCTCACTGCTCTACAGGAATACTGAGGCAAAGGGTGCAATAGCCCGCAATGAAAAGGCAATGGAAGATGTGAGAGAGCTGGGAAGACTGCTTGCCCAAAAGGCTGATCTTGCAGGGTTTGATGCCCTTGAACGCTAAAGTTGCTTGACACCATTATGCTTTTTTATTTTTTTCTCCTGCCATGAATAATAATGTAAAAC
>JALWJV010000392.1:4012-9297 GCA_026996955.1 Deltaproteobacteria bacterium | reverse complement strand
AAAGATTACCAATTTATAACCTTATGGAAGATTCCCACTGGGTATCCAGAGAATTTATCAAAGATATTAATGCCCATCCTTCCCAATATTGGCTGGTTAAAGTCATGGGATTGAGTAATACAAACCTCGATAAAATGCCTTAGTCTATCCCATAGACGGCCCTGATATTTCAAAGTTAATATTTTAACATTGGATATAAATACCTCCTATCATCTTGACAACCAATCAAAAATATTTATTGGTTATTAGTAGTTAGAGACTATCGGTCGTCAACTTATATCAGTATTGTCAATTCACTAATAAGATAAATCTAAGACGATACTACGGATACCACGATATAAGATCAAGCTATACGAATGATGGAGGTATTAAATGAAACAACAAACCTTAAACGAACTCCTTAAACAGATAAAAGAAGAGTGCCGTCTTACCAAGGGCTATACCGGCATTGGCACGTTCAGCCCTGCGGTACTTAATGCAATTTCCAATGTCCCGAGGGATCGGTTCGTGCCGCACCACCTGCGACACCTGTCCTACGAAAACACCCCGCTTCCAATCGGTGAGGGCCAGACAATATCCCAACCATTCATAGTAGCGCTTATGACAGAGCTGCTTCAGCCCAGTCCATCCGATACTGTTCTTGAAATCGGTGCAGGTTCCGGATACCAGGCCGCAGTGCTGTCACAGCTTGTGAACAGGTTGTACACAGTTGAAATAGTGCCTGAACTTGCAAAAAATGCGGCAAAACTCCTCAACACGCTGGGTATCAAAAATGTTGAGGTAAGGCAGGGCGATGGATCAATGGGTTGGCCGGAGCACGCCCCGTATGACAGTATCATCGTAACAGCTGCAGCTGCTGAAATTCCCCCTGTCCTTACAGAGCAGCTCAAGCCTGGGGGACGGATGGTGATTCCTGTTGGCTATCCAGGACAGACCCAGCAGCTTTTGTTGGTTGAAAAGGATCAGTCAGGCAACCTGACCGGAAGGACCGTACTTCCAGTTGCCTTTGTTCCATTTGTCATGGATGGTGCCAGCCGAAAAAAGGCGGCCTGATAAAAAATGAGGGGCCTTTCATCATATTGACCTTGCCAACCTGCTGATATTTTCCTAAATTAAACCTGCTGCTCCGGTAACCTCCTATTAAACTCCAATCTTAACCCCAAATACCCTTGCACCAGAAAGGAAACTCACAGTCAATGGCTGAAACAATAGATGAAATAACAGTAAAATATGAAGATGAAGACGGAACCCTTGTTGTAAAGGAACTTGACAAACAGGTACTGACCAGGGGGGCCTGGACAACCATCATGTTTCTTTACCAGGAGCTTGACAGGAAAACAGGGGATTTTGGCCCGGTTAAGGTAAGCATACGCCGCTATCGCAAGACAGGGAACTATTTTCGGCAGCAGAGTAAATTTAACATCTCCAACAAGAAACAGGCGGATAAAATCTGTTCCATCCTTGCTGACTGGCTGGATCGGATGTAATCGCGGAGCGCATTTGAATGAGCTACCTTGAAAAAGAGGTAAACCGCCTTGTAGGACAGGCCATACACCGGTACAGCCTTCTTGAAACAGGAGACAGAATAATGGTGGCTGTATCAGGGGGCGCTGACAGCATGCTTTGCCTCTGGTTTCTCCGGCACTGGCTCAGGAAGGCCCCAATATCCTACGAAATCATTCCAGTCCATCTTGACATGGGTTACGAAAAGGGTCAGTGGCATACCCTGGCTGACTATTTCAGGCAGCTTGGTTATACATTTTATATTGAAGAGACCAACTTTGGGCTGATGGCCCATGGCCCTGAAAACCGTGGAAAAAGCCCCTGTTTCATCTGCTCCATGAACCGCAGGAAGAGGCTTTTTGAACTGGCCGACGCCCTTGGCTGCAACAAGATTGCAATGGGGCACAATGCTGATGACCTTATTGAAACTCTGTTTATGAATATGTGCTACGTTGGCGAGATGAGTACAATGATACCCAGGCAAGAGATGTTTCAGGGTGCCATAACCCTTATACGCCCCCTTGCCCTTGTGGAAAAATCAAAAATAAAAAAAATTGCACAGCGAATGCGTATGCCCATGATAAAAAACAGTTGCCCCTCAGCAGAGGATAGCAGCCGAAGTGAAATAAGGAACCTGCTTGAAGAACTCTACGCATCCAATCGCAAGATAAGAGGAAACCTGAGAAGGGCGCTGGGAAATGTCAGGCAGGACTACCTGCTTTGATCTGATTTGAGTGATTGCCGGATTTGCTGCTGACAAACAAAAATGCGGCTTGCCTGTAAACTGACAGACAGCCGCATTTTCGTTAGCAGAAGGATAGGGGTTAAATCCTAAACTGTGCCGTATGTTCCTTGAATCCCCTGGCCAAATCCACAAGTTCCTTCAACTTTTCCAGATTGGTTTTGGCTGCCCTGTTAGCATTTTCCGCAGCCTCCATACTTACCCTTGCATTGTCAACCATGTTTTGGGCGCTGGAATTCTGATCCTCAACCTTTAAGGCAATATCAGAGATTACAGCACTCTGCTCCTCAACAGCCGCGGCAATTGTTGATGTGATATCATTTATCTGCCCTACTATTCCGGTAATATCATTTGTAACCTTTACAGCCGCCTCGCTCTCAGCCTGTATGGCATTGATCTTTGAAGTAATCTCCTCGGTTGAGCTTGCTGTCTGCTTGGCAAGTTCCTTCACCTCATTGGCAACAACCGCAAAGCCCTTTCCTGCTTCGCCGGCCCTGGCAGCCTCAATGGTTGCATTAAGGGCAAGCAGATTTGTCTGCTCCGCAATGTCGCTTATGAGCTTTATTATGCCCTGAACATCATTTGAAACCTGCCCAAGCCTGTTGATAATATCACCAGCTGAACTTGCCTTTTCCACCGCCTCGTTAGTAATATTATTTGCCTGTGCAGTATTCTGACTGATCTCCTGGATAGCTGCGGATATTTCATTTATGGCACCGGTTTCTTCATCTACACTGGTAAGAATTGACTCACTCTCCCGAACCATCTCTTCTGCCCTAACAGCAGCTGCCTTTCCGCCTGCTGCTGCCTCTTCAGAGTAGGTTTCCATATCAACAACTTCCCGCTCTATTACTCCAGCCCCATCAGTCACCTTTTTTATCAAGGGCCTGAGAGAGGCAAGCATGTTGTTTATAGAGACAGCAAGCTGTGCAATCTCATCCTTTCCTTCTACTGGAAGATCCCTGGAGAAATCCCCTTCTGCAACAGTGACAAGTCGCTGTTGTATGCCCTTGACCGACCTGTTTATTGAAGTAAATAGCCAGCAGCCAAAAATAATGGCCACCACTATAACCAAGAGATTTGCACCAATGTTGGCTTTTTGGACGTAATCCTCCGCTATTTCAGAATATTCTTTGGCACTTTCCGCCCTTTTTTCAAAAAGTTTCTGCAACTTGTCAAGCCCGGCAAACACCTTCTTGGAGCTGCCGTTTATCTCCTTGTTATAAATACCGAAGTATGCGTCCTCCAAGTCATCAACATCCGCACCTGGAGCAAAAAGTGCCTGTAATTTATGAGCCCCCTGATGCATCTGGTCATGTGCCACCTTGATTTGCTCTAGCAGAGTGCGCTCGGAATCATCCTGTGGCTTTAGCTTTTCTAATAACTTACCCAGCCTGCAGTGGGCAGGATCAACCTCCACACGAGGCATTGTTTCATTAATCCCTGAAATCACCACATTAAGCTTCCATTTCACATGGTCAGCAATAATAGAATCAATATTTTGAACAGTAACGTCTAGCGCATCAGCCCTGTTCTCAGCCTCATCTGCCAACTTGTCGAAATGAAACATCACGCCCATGCCAATCAGATTGGCGACTATTACCATCAAAAAACCCAAACCGATCTTCTGCCAGATTTTCACAACGGTTTACCTCCTGAAAAACTTGTCAAATTGTGGCCTGATACGGACTGGCTAACCACCTTCCATTTCAGATCCCGGTATGACTCCTTAAAGTGCCATAGTTAAAAAAACTGAATATATATGCGTTAATGTCCTGCATTCTCACAAATGCCTATGTGATTTTCTATTTTCTAATATCCATATCGTTAAATTCGGCAAAATCATTAAACATAAATGGGGCTTCCGACTAGCAAATAGGGCCACTGACGATGATAATTGATTTTAACTGATCTGATTAATTGAGTTTTGTCCACGGAAAAATGACAAAAAAAAACCCCTGCCATGATGAAAACACAGCAGGGGTTACGAGATATTTTATCTTTCCCACAGAGACTAAATTGGGATCATACCTCTATTTGAAGCTGAACAGGACACCGGTCTATTGGCTTTACCGTGATTTAGTGCGAGTTGTCACCAACAGGTGGCGTAACGCCGTTGCCTGAAGCGGCTTCGGCTGCAGCCTCATCGGCCTTTTCTGTTGCAACCGCCTTAGCGTTTTCCATCCCCTGATCTGCAGACTCCTTTACCTGGCTCACCGTATCCTTTACGGCATCCACGGCGTCTTTGGCCGCATCAGAAGCGGTTTCCCCTGTTTTCTGTATCTCATGGTTCAGCTGTTCTTCCCCAGGATTTACAGCATCGGCTGCAGAGTGAGCCGCCTCTTCAGCCATTTCTTCAAGGTTCTTCTTCACTTCTTCTGCATGCTTATCCAGTGCAACGCCACGGGAATTTTCAGCTGGATGTTCCTCCTTACCAACCTCCTCGGCCTTAGTCCCTGTGGCCTCCTTGGCATGCCCAATATCGGTACCTGCCACCTTGTCAGCATGTTCTGCCTGACCTGTGATTTTGTGTTGATTAACAACACTTGAATGGGCCGGCCCTGAGACATTTTCCTTGGTCTGTTCTGAAGGCTCACTACTGCATCCAAAACATACCAGTAACATTACCGAAAATATTAGCGTTAATAATCTGTTCATATCCTTCTCCTTATTGTAGTGTTTTACTGAAACTGTTCAGCTTTTAAGAACACAGCAGGCTCCTTGAAACAGATACGCTGAAAGCACCAAAAAGTTATAATGCTATTTCTTAATCAAATTCTTTAAGTAAAATATGACGTACCTGCTCCATTGCAGCCTGAAGGAATTACCATACAAAAATCTGAGCCTATCGTATCTTTGTATGATATGGGCACTCATATATATTCTTGCCGAATATGTTCTCCAACATTAAATGCGCAATTAAAGTCTAAGCAAAAAGAGTGCCAAGAACAGAGGAAGTGTAACAATAGCATTTTGAGATTAGCTGAAAAACCATGAAGATCGCCATGTTCTGACTCAATAAACATCACATGCCGTAATG
>JALWJV010000392.1:0-4002 GCA_026996955.1 Deltaproteobacteria bacterium | reverse complement strand
TGCTGATCCAGTCACGGTAAGTGCCGTTGATGATGTCCTGCCACCAGTTAGTATTCTCCAGATACCACTTCACGGTCTGCCTGATTCCCTGCTCAAAAGCGGTTTCAGGGCGGTATCCCAGTTCCTTTTCGCTCTTCTCAGGATTTATTGCATAACGCCGGTCGTGTCCAGGCCTGTCATCTACAAAGGTTATCAGTTCTTTTGACAAGTTCCCTGACGCAGGCGGAGAGTCCGGAAAACTGTCCTTCAGTTCTGGCTCTGTATTAAACATCTCGTCAACCGTATCACATACCAGCCTTACAATATCAATGTTGGTCCACTCGTTGCAGCCCCCTATATTATAGACACCTCCTGACTTTCCCCTGTGTATCACAAGTTCTATCCCCCTGCAGTGATCCTCCACATAGAGCCAGTCGCGGATATTCATGCCGTCTCCATAAATGGGAAGGGGACTTCCGTGGAGTATGTTGATGATGCAGAGCGGGATAAGCTTTTCAGGGAACTGGTATGGTCCGTAGTTGTTGGAACAGTTACTGGTGGTAACATCCAGGCCGTATGTGTGGTGATATGCACGAACCAGATGATCAGAGGCAGCCTTGCTTGCTGAATACGGAGAATTTGGGGCATACGGGGTGGTTTCAGTAAAGGGAGGGTCGTCAGGTCCAAGGGATCCGTAAACCTCATCGGTTGAAACGTGGTGGAAACGGCATGTTTCAGGAGGGTTTGTTGAGCCAAGCCACACGTCACGCGCTGCCTCAAGCAGGCTGTGGGTACCCTGTATATTGGTGCGTATAAAGGCGTCAGGCCCTGTTATCGACCTGTCAACGTGGGATTCGGCGGCAAAATTTACTAGAATATTGATGTCATGTTCCTTCAGGAGATAGGCTACAAGCTCACGGTTGCAGATATCCCCATGCACAAACTTGAAATCGGAATTGTTGAGCAAATCAGAGAGGCTTGAAAGGTTTCCGGCATAGGTCAGGGCATCAAGCACAAGGACAAAATCTCCCGGGTGCTCTCTCAGCCAGTAATGGACAAAATTTGCGCCAATAAACCCGGCTCCGCCTGTAACAAGAAGCCTTTTCACAGTCCTACCTCCTTATTCCCTTTAACTCATTCATCATCAGACCCAAATTTTCCCGCCAGTGTGGAGGCGTTATGCTAAGGACTCTTATGCTGGTCCCCTTGTAAAGCACGCTGTACCTGGGCCTTTTGGCACGCACCGGGTACTCCTCGGTATTGATTGGCAGGATGCGCGGAGAACTGTCAAGCAGGCCCTTTTCCCCTGCAATCTCTGAAATCGCACAGGCAAAATCATACCACGATGCAATACCGCTGTCAGACCAGTGGTAAACACCCTGAGCCTGCGGTAAGGATACGATTTTCCACAAAGCCTGGGCAAGTCCGTGTGCCCAGGTTGGGGTGCCTGCCTGATCAGATACCACCCTGATCTCTTCCCGGCTCTCCATAAGTGACAACATGGTCTTTACAAAATTCCTGCCATAAGCTGAGTAGAGCCAGGATGTCCTTACAACCACTGCATCCTCCTCCAGTATTTCAAGCACTGCCTTTTCACCCTGACGCTTGCTTTTCCCGTAAACACCAAGGGGGCGCGGTGTATCATAGGGCAGGTAAGGTGATGATTTCCTGCCGTCAAAGACAAAATCCGTTGAAACATGAACCAGACGGGCATTAACCGACCTGGCTGCCCTGGCAATATTTGCTGCGCCATCACTGTTTACAGCGTATGCCCTTTCAGGCTCTGACTCTGCCTTATCAACTGCAGTGTAGGCAGCGGCGTTGATTATAACTGAGGGTTTATGCAATTTCACAGCATCATTGACAGCCTGTGCATCAGTAATGTCAAGCTCAGATGATGACAGGGCAACAGCATTAAACCCCTCAGGACAGGTTCTCTTCAGTTCCTGGCCCAACTGACCGCTACCGCCTGTAACAAGAATTTTCATGAACTGCACCAGACCTTAGGGACTGTCCAAAAATAACTTGCCGATTTCGCATCTCATCTTCGGACCATTCTGAGCCGAATTTCAATCACAAAATCCTCAACGTAGCCCGGCTACGCCTGCGGTTTTGCTCAATCAGTTCAACTCAGCCTGACCCAAATCTGAGCGCGCCATCATCCAACTTATTTTTGGACAGCCCCTTAGGGAAGGTTGGGAGGCCCGCCGATAAATCCGGCATTTCCACCTGTCATATCAACGGTGGTGTAGGCATAGGCTGAGTGGTTGTGAATGGATTCGAAATTTTCAGCCTCCACTGCAAACCAGGTAATCTCCTCCATCTTCTTAAGCCTTACACACACCGCCCTTACAATATCCTCTACGAACATGGGCCGGTCATAGGCGGCCTCTGTGACAAATTTTTCATCGGGCCTCTTAAGCACCGAATAGACCTCGGAGGATGCCGCCTTTTCCACGCACTCTATTACATCCTCAAGCCACACAAACTTTCTGAACCTGACCCAGACCCTTACCTGACCCCGCTGATTATGTGCCCCGTATTCTGAAATCTCCTTGGAGCATGGACACACTGTGGTTACAGGGACAGTGGCAAGGAGCATCATGTCCAGCCTGTCAGTCATGGTTCCGTACAGGCCGCAGCCATACTCCATTAGGCCCACAGTACCGGTGACAGGTGCGCTCTTTCGAATAAAGTAGGGAAAATCCACCTCAAGGTGCGCCTCCTCGGATGCAAGGCGCCTCTTCATCTCGTTCAGTATGTCCTGAAATGTCCGGATATTGATCTCGCACCTGTACTGGTTCAGTATTTCAACAAAACGGCTCATGTGCGTTCCCTTGAAATGCTCAGGGAGATAGACGTACATATTCACATTGGCTACCGTCTGCTGCGAGCCGCGTTCTCTGTCCAGTACGGTTATCGGATAGCGTATGTTCTTTATCCCCACCCGCTGAAGGGCAATCTGCCTGTTATCCTTGCGGTTCTGTACATCTGCAAGCATCAGGGGATCTTTTTCAGCTCCTGACATCAATCTCTTCCAGTTTTGCTATTAGTTTGGCAGCCGCTTTTCTGAATTCCGTCCCTGTCTCATAAATAGGAATTCCCTTTCGCTCTGCACTCCTGACCTCACTTGAGGCAGGAAAGGCTGCTATTGGTTTGATTCCGGATTCACTCTCAATAAATTCAAGGTCATCACTGCCCTGTATGTTATTGGCAACAACATGAAGGCTCTTTATGCCAAGATCCTCTGCAAGATTCCTAATTTTTGATGCGGTCTCAATACTCCCTCTGTATGGCTGCACCACCACAACAATATGATCAGTTGCTGCAATTGTGCCCCGGCCCAAATGTTCAACCCCTGCCTCCATGTCAAGCACTATGTCCTCATCAGGGGAGAGCAGCAGTGTATTAAGCAGGTTACGAAGAACGGCATTTTCTGCACAGGCACACCCTGCCCCGCCCTGCTGGATTGCACCAAGCACCATCAGGCTTATGTTGCCCTTTTTTACAAGAAACTTTTCAGGAAGGTCAGACACCCTGGGATTCATGTTATAAAAGGCACCCTGCCTCTCTGTGCGCTCCTGCAGAAGCTCCCGCATCTCTGCCACAGGCTCCGGCACCTCTTCAGGCGCAAAACCAAGGAGACGTGCCAGGTGAGGGCTTGGATCAGCATCCACAGCAAGGACCCTGCGGCCCTGGGATGCAAGTTCATTTATCACAAAGGCGCTTATGGTGCTTTTACCGACTCCGCCCTTTCCGCAAATTGCTATTTTCATAATCTATTCATGTTTATTCTTATCTGTTCAGTGCAGTAAATGGTCTTGTTTTGGAGTGACTCTAGCCTAAATTGAGCGTTTCAAAATCTGGAAAATTGTTTTTTCAGCAAAATTAAAAGGATTTATATCAATTATAACTTTCCAGTTTTGAAACCCTTCGGGATTGCCGTATTTACTGCATCTCCTTTGTCAGTGGAATTCCCATATAGCCGACTATTATGGGAATTCCCCTTTCGCGGATATGCAG
>JALWJV010000391.1 GCA_026996955.1 Deltaproteobacteria bacterium | reverse complement strand
CCTCTGGGAGGGTGGCAATGTCATCAATTGATGCAAGCGCTTCGGTTACCACAGACCTTGCCTTTTCATTCAAAGTGCCGTTCATTTATCTCACCTGCTATCTTCATGCCCGGACATTCATCTCCAGTCATGCTGTTAATGGAAAAATCAAAACCCGCCTGTACCTGTTGAAGATTTCAGCTTCATATAGAAGTTATATCGAAAGAAAAAAACAACATCTTGAATGAATAAGAGGAATATGGTGTAAAACAACAAAAAAAGCCTTGCGTCATTTGATAACGCAAGGCTCATAAAAGATTGTATTAGAGGCTGGAGGATTAGAACGGGATGGCCTTCTGGATCAGACTCTGCGCCATCTGTCCCCCCTTTTCTTTACAGTAATCGCCAATAATATCCGCAAATTTTCCAATCATCTGCTTCTCAAGGCCGAGTTTGTCAAAACTCTGTGAAAGCTCGGTTGCAGCACCAAGATCCGGATTTGCCTCTTTAGCCAGGGATGTGATTGCACTGCCCCATCCGCCTGATGATTTCTCAGTGGTAAGTGCAGGGGCCTCCTTGATAAGGCTGTCAACACCGGGAACCGATGACTCAAGCTGCTTGAACTCATCGGGTTTGAGGGTGTCCTGCGCTGTCTTGAAGATTGCACCTGCCCCGCCTGCGGCCTGCTGTTCAGTAACACCAAGCCTGCTCATAAGTATATTCACCAACTCATTGGTCACACCTGCGTGGACTGCACCGGAAAAACAAGGGCATAAGGCAACCATTACCAGAATAATCAGGCATCTTTTAAAATTCATGCATCTCTCCTTTCAATCTTAAGGCTGGATTATAAGGGATCAAATATTTTTCGATAACTGACACATAATAGATATAATTAGTCTTATAATTCATTATTTAGAATGCGTGAATCTGCTGCTAGAATTTGCTAAGTTCGGGGGGCATCCTGTTGGTTCTTGATATTGAACCACTTCTCGTGTCCATAGAATTTTTCCATACACTCCGGACACATGGCATGGCTGAAAACTGCATCCGAGTGTTCGGCTATGTAATTTTCTATCTGAATCCAGTATCCCTTGTCATCCCTTATCTTCTTGCAACCGGCGCAGATTGGAAGAAGGCCGCTTAGCACGCTTATTTGAGCCCTGGCCTCTTCAAGATCCTTAATCTTTTGATGCAGTGATTCGTTTACCACTGCATAGCGCTTCTTTTCATCATCAATTTGCACCATCAGGTAATAATTTTCCCGAGCAAAATACTCGCTGCTGTAACAGGCGATAAGACCAATCAAAAAAGAGCTTACAAAGAAAAAATTGGAACTTAGTATAATTCTAAGAGGCATGTGAGCTAACAACAATGTCAGCTCAAAGGCAAAGAGTATTACCAGGCCAGTAAAAAGAGACCACACAAAACGGGTTCTTATCAGAGCATAATAAAAGATAAGAACCAGAATCACCCCTACATAATACACTGTATTGTAAGGATATGGCCCGATAAGGATCATATACATGATGCCAAAGGCAGCCACAGATACAAGGAACGAAATGGCAGCCTGCCAATATCTTTGAAATCCCGGATAAAAGGAAAAGGCTATACCGGAAGCCAGTACTGGTACTACTATGCCATAACGAATCTTCCACAATTCATACCTTACCGTGGGCATCACCACCGCATCAAGTATGCCAAATATGGAATAAAAGAAGATACCTAACAGAAATCCCCAGCGAAATACAGGGAGGGAGAGTTTGAAAAAGTGCTGCTGAAAACCCGACTCCAGATGACTGTCAGAACCTGTGAACCTTTGAGTCACTGGATTTATCTTCATACAAGCACCTTGAACCAGACAGAAAGGGGATGGTGCCCGGGGCGGGAGTCGAACCCGCACAGTGATAATCACCGAGGGATTTTAAGTCCCTTGTGTCTACCAGTTCCACCACCCGGGCCACCAGAAAAATAATCAAAACGGATATGTTACAGCTTAAGGAAAGTGTATCCGCCTGAGGTTGCATTAACATGGACAGCTGACAGAAACACCCAGAGAGAGCCCTGTTCGGATATCATCGCCAGCAGGTATGCAATTTAATACAGTAAAGCCGGATAACAGTCAACAGCCATAACAAAA
>JALWJV010000390.1 GCA_026996955.1 Deltaproteobacteria bacterium | reverse complement strand
GTATTTAAGGATAAAATCACGGCTCCTGCTCCCCATCTCCTCCCTGTAGTTCGGGTCATCTGCCAATCTTTCAAGGCCATCTGCCACGTCATCTGCCGTAAGTACATTTATGTTCGGTACCGGCGGTTCTCCTACATTTTTTCTATGTTCATGATCTATATAGCTGCAGACAGGTGTGGCCGTGGCCATTGCTTCAAGAAGCAGTGCCCCATGATTTCCGATTTCCGGGAATATCTGGTCCAACACCACGTCTGACATGTTGAGTTTTTCCACCAGGCCCAGTTTGCAACATGGAGGTAACCACCTGGTGATCTTTTCAAGACCTTCGCTCTTAACAAGCTGCATGGCCCTATGCCTGTCCCAGCCTCGATATGTCATCCATAGTTCCACCGGTCTGGATGTGCGAGTCAGGAATTTTTTCACCCCCTTTATAAATATGTCAGTACCCTTGGAATAATTGAGCTCCCTTATCTTGATATAGTGGAGCTGGGAGGGGATAAAGATGACAAACTTATTCGCACACCCCTCTTCCTTTCGCAGTAATGCACGCTTTTCAGATGAAAATGGATGAAATAGTTCTGTATCCACGGGTTGAAGCCAGGTCCGGAACCGGTCACGGGGTAACCCAAGGCGCTCAACCAGATCTATATGCCGCTTGGAATGGAGACCATTCAGAATAAACCCTGCCTCTTCCAGTATGGTCTTCATATAGACATGGCGTGATTTTTCCATGGGATTGCCCTTCTGGAATATCCACCTGCTTACATCACCACCAAATGGGATATAGAGAAAGGGTTTGTTGGCAATAACCGCCCAGTATGCTGATAGCCCCATACATACCATGAAATCACACTCCCCGATCTGGGATAATATGGCCTGTCCGCCGGGTGAAAATGGAGTGGTGCCAAGAAAGTCCAGTGTCCTTATATTTGCACAGTCCTCGTCTGATATCTCAGGTTGATCCCAGGCTATAGCCATTCGGGGATGTACCCCTGACTCCATAAAAAAGAGTGATGAGTGGCCAGCCTGCCTAATGCCCTTGGAAATCAGATATAGGAGCGGGGTGTTACCTAGACAGTTTATCTTCAGTGTTTTCATAATCCTTAGTGTTTATGCATGGCTTTTTGCAAAAATATCTTGCTCGGAGCGTTTTCACCAGATCCAGAGATTTTGCCTATTGCAAAACCAATTCCTTGTTTATGGGAAGAATTTAATAAGCTACTTCGTTCCAATGGTGGACCTGATTCGCCCTGAAAGCCTTTTGATAATGCCCTGGGCAACCTGCCCAAGGCTCTCGCATGCCAGTGAATGGACCTTTACCTCCTCCATGAGCCTCTTAAACAGATTAAGCGCTCCGTCCTTTTCATTTGAGATCATTTCCCTGCGATACCTCTTTTCCGGAGGAGTTGCCAGGAGTTTCCTGAATGTCTTTGGGCCAGAATTATGGAACAGGCTTACTGGATGAAAACAGAATATTTTAAGGCCCTTTGTAATTAGTCCACCTGGAAGATCAGGCATGATCCCATAGACAAAGTACAGACCCTCAGAGAAAAAGATGGGAAGTTGCAGCAGGCCTGATGGGTGGACCACAGGCTCAATACCGGAAACAAGGGCCATGGGCCAAGAACTTTCGTAAACGATGCCCATTTCCGGCAGGGTATAGTAAATATTTCCGTTGCAGGCCAGTTGATGGCAGCGGCAGCCAATGGCATCCGGAATGCGTTGGCGTATCTCCCTTACCGGCGCGATAATTTCCTCAATGCTTCGCAGGGATTGCAGGACAGGGTGTATGGCCCTTTCGTGCGGAGGAAGGATGTTTTTGTATGGTCTGTCACAGAAAAATGTCCCAGGTATGTTGTAAGAGTCCAAAAGGTCAGTAACAAAATCAATGGCAAAGTCAGGACAGTTGTCGGTATCAAAGGTAAAACACACAACGGTTTCCTGGAACAGGGGTTCGCTGATGGGGGCAAATGGTGATTCCATTGGTATCAGTCCTCTATGAGCGTGCGGAGGAAAGAATCGGTGATAATAGCTGAAATCTCCTCCCTGAATCTGAACGGTTCCCGCCGGGCTCTTGCCGCAATGGATATCGCTTCATCCAGGCAGGAGGCGACAAGACAAAA
>JALWJV010000389.1 GCA_026996955.1 Deltaproteobacteria bacterium | reverse complement strand
GCATCATGGGGAATGGGTGCTGGTTAATTCCGGGCTGCACAGGCAGATTTCTCAGTGCCTGCTGACTGATCCTGAAATATCACCCTTTGGTCAGGTTGCAGGGATTGTCCCTGAGGTAAGGCTTGGAAAAAGCCGGCTGGATTACCGACTTGATTTTGATGAGGGACCTTCTGTTTTTGTGGAGGTCAAAGGGTGCACACTGGCAGTTGATGGAATTGCCCTTTTTCCTGATGCCCCTACGGCCAGGGGCAGCCGTCATGTCCAGGAGCTGATTGCCATAATGGATGAGGGTTTCAGGGCAGGACTTGTGATTCTGATATTCAGAAGAAATGTCAGGTGTTTTTCAGCCAATGGCGAGACAGACCCGGGCTTTGCACAGGTGTTTAGAGATGCCATGAACGCCGGAGTTGAGGTCTATCCCGTGGCATGTGCTGTTGAGCAAAATGCCGTCTGGTATGAAGGAATGGTTGATATTTGTAATATATATTGATTTGCAAGTAACAGCAGAGGTGAAAGAATATGGCAAGATTAAGTACTATCAATCATGTGGCAAAGATTTTTTGTGAGGCAGTCAAGGAGGTGCTGGAGACATCAACTGCATCAAAAATTATCTTTTCTCCTACAATTCAAAACATTCCATCCATAAGCCTGAAACCTGACGTAGGCTGCTTTGTTCAGTTTGCAGGTGATTATTCCGGGCTTTTTATTATGAACCTGTCCGGAGAGGCTGCCCTTGAAATTTACAGGCGAAGCATGACCTATATGGGTTTCCCTGAAGAGGAGCTTGCCAGGGACTATTCCTCTGATGACGTGGTAAACTGCATAGGCGAGCTTATAAACCAGATTATTGGAAAGGCAAGGAGCAAGGTTGAACAGGAGTATGGCCTTACTGCTGACAACAATCAGCCCAGGGCCATTACAATCTCCACTGCCATCACGCTTTCAGTAGCCACAATGCTTGATAAGCCCAAGTGCCGCCGCCTGTCGTTTAAGACTGAGGACAATAAGCCCTTTTACGTTGAGATGAACATGGAGCAGACTGAATTTATCAAACTTTTTGATGTGGAGAAAAATGGTGCAGGCAGCCAGGATAATATTGATGCCATGCTGGAAGGTATAGATGGCGGAGATGATACGCCGGAGCCCGATGGTGCTGAAGAAGTAGATATTGATGCAATCATGGCAGAATTTTCAAAATGAGTTATTATGGGGTGTAAATTATTGGGTTTTGGGTTAACCCAAGTCCTGATCACCAGGAGTAAACAGATTCAGGTATGCCATGAAAAATAATCTGCACCTCATATTTGTCTTTGTACTGTGCAGTCTGTTTGTCTCAGGCTGTGCAGCCCCGCGTTTTGAAAAACGGGAGATTGTCAGAGAACCCGAGTTTGAGGTGCTGCTTACCAGGATGGTTAATGATGACAGGGGGGAGCCTGCAAACTTTGATCACCCGTGGTATGTGGATGAAATTACCCTGGAAGGCATACTCTCCTCTGTTACTTTTCATTACATCTCATTAGTGGGTGATAAACAGCCCATTGCCGCATTCCCCCAGGTGATGAGGACCGCCCTTGTTCCATATCTGGTTGATGCCTTTTCCAAGGCAGGCCCTGATGAGATGGTCTATTTTGCCTACATCGGCAGGCGCACCTACCTCTATATTGCCGGCAAAAACTATTTCACAAACGGCGTAATGTTCGTCAAGAACAACCGTTTGAATATCTGTTTCCGGTATCTTTCACTTGAAGGCCCGGACAGGATCAGTGACATGCCAGGGGCATGGAGGCTTGATCCAAGGAGAAAACCCCAGTCTGCGGGCTGGACACTTAACGAAGGTCCGGGCATGACACTGGTAAGGCCTGCAAATACTTCAGGTCTGTTTGCAATGAAGGTCTATCCAAACTGGATACGCATAGAGCTTGATGAGGACTGGAAATCAAGAGTATCCACAAAGCGGCGCAGGAAAATAAGGGCAATCTCCGGTGGGGGTACAGGGGGTGCAGTTTACACCTCGCCCGCCTCAAAACCAGCGCCGGCAAGGGAAGATGATGAAGAGGAAATTATTATCAGGCCGCCCAAGGGATATTTTTCCATCAAGCAGTATCCGGAGATGAAGTCAAAGTAGGGA
>JALWJV010000388.1:1163-2133 GCA_026996955.1 Deltaproteobacteria bacterium | reverse complement strand
TCCCTGTTCTGTTATGGAGGCGCAGCCGGTCTTCATGCCTGTGAAGTTGCCGATGCCCTTGAGATAAGGCGGATTATCGTGCCGGAAAGGGCTGGTGTGTTCTCTGCACAGGGCATGGCAGATGCAGACCTGGTCTTCGAGAGGTCTTCGGCTCTTGTCATACGAGGTGCCGAACACAGGGAAGATGAAATAGAGGGGCACATAAACTCCCTTGTGGAGGCGCTCAAGGCTGAGGTGAGCGGTTCAGGTAATATTCATGGGCAAGAGTTTATCAAATCAGAGGCATTTGTTGACTGCCGTTATCATGGCCAGTCTTTTGAGCTTACAATAAAATGGGATGCAGGCTGGAGGGAGAGGTTTGAAAACCTTCACAGGAGACTGTATGGTCATGCCTTCAGTGACAGGGGGCTTGAGGTTACGGCTGTAAGGGTAAAGGTGATTGTTGAGCGCAGAAGTCCTGCTTCCAAGAGGGATTTTCTTGCTGAAAAGGACATTTTAAGCCTGCCTGCACTGATCCCGGATGATTCAGTTGTGGATGAGGTGATCTTTAGCCAAGGCCCTGAAAAGGTTAATATTATAGCCAGGGGCAGCATAGAGGAAAATTTCAGGATTGCAGGCCCTGCGGTGGTTGTTGATGATTTTACCACGATTCTTATTCCCGAAACATGGTCAGCGGCAAACGTCAACGGAAGCCTTGTCCTTGGAAAATATGTCCGGTAAGTGTTTACCGTACTGTCTGAATGTCTTGTTTTAAGGCTGCTGGTCGCCGTTATTTTCTTCTGAAGTGTATAAAAAAGGAAAGAAAATACCTACGATTTTTTTTCCATTTTTTTCGGTTTATTTATAATTTTTGGCTAAAGCATTGATTATACGCGCATGGCAGGTCATTTTTTTGGTGGTATGTTTTTTGCTATAAACATACGAATTAAAGAAGTTGGGTATCTATTCAGCGTGATAATTGGTCTTGTTT
>JALWJV010000388.1:0-1153 GCA_026996955.1 Deltaproteobacteria bacterium | reverse complement strand
GAAATTGTTCTCCAGAACGGAAAAACAAGACCAATTATCTTCAATATGCTGAATAGTTACGAAGTTGGTTCAAAACAGACACCTTTAAAAAGGAGAGATGTGTATTATGAAAAAAGTTTATTTTTTAGCCATAGTATCAGCTTTGATGCTGATATTTGGGAGGGGGGTAAGTGTCTATGCGTGCGCAGATCCCTGTTTTTATTGCCCTGATGGTCCAGCCACTATATGGATGCCTACCGAGTCTGGACAGGTTGACGTGCAGTATTGGAGTGAAACATTTGATGTACAGTTTGCTATCTTTGATGACCAGGCCGATTTGGCAAATGATCCTTATTTCCTGATCAACAATATCCCAAATGTTGGCACTGCTGATACTGTGCTTTTCGTGGAACAGTCCAATGGTGATTGGGGCCTTCAGCATGTTAGTGACATTGCTCCAAGTTTTTTCCTTCAGGATAGCAATCGTTTCATATTGGCCATGAATGATGGTTCTGGCTGGAGCGGAGGGCATGACATGCAGGAATTAAGCTACGGTATGCATACGGTATGTTGGCAGGGAAGCCTTGTTACCATGCTTCAGATCGATGCGCAGCCCGTACCCATCCCAGGCGCTGTATGGTTGCTTGGTGCTGGTCTTGTAGGTCTTGCAGCTTTTAGGAAAAAATAAAACATATACAGTTTTAGTTTTATTCTTTAGCTTTCATGAGAGTGTTCACTTAAGGTGAACACTCTTTTTTTATTCAAATCTATTCAAATCTATTCAACTTCCCACAATTTTAATGACCAAGGGGGTTCAAAGCGCCCATCTTGTAGGGGCGTTGCAATCTCTTGTTCTACAGAACAGATGACTCCCTCCTGCATGTTACTTGCGTTCACATCATCAAGCCTTTAGTATATCACAAATCTCCCCTGGCGGATTCTTAATGTCATTTTTTCTGTTCCTCACATGCATTATGGAACTATAAGGCGGGAATCCTGGCTTCAGCGCTAGCAGGGGGGAAAGTCTTGCTGGGGCTTCCTCATGACCTGCTATGGTGTAAATCTTCTTACTCAAAGATAAGCGCCAAACCTTCAAATCGTGTAATGCAGGTGCCGTTTTTTTTAAACAAAAAAAAATGTGAGTTAGGATTTAGACAATGACCAATTCAGCATC
>JALWJV010000387.1 GCA_026996955.1 Deltaproteobacteria bacterium | reverse complement strand
CTGCCTGTAGAGGTGTCCTTTATGGTCCAGACTGGCAGAGATAAATTGGCAGGCGGCGTGTTACTTTGCGCCGCCTTTATTTTTATTATTTCCGCATTTTGCGGGCCTGAAACCCTGCATGCGGCAAATCCGTTTGAAACCACACTTAGGATTCAGGGGATAACATTCCATGTGACCTGCCCCAATTCCAGCTCCCTGAATGACATCACCATTGCAGTTTCCGGCCTTGAGTCAGGCAACTCCACCATAACCGCAAGCAATGCTGGTGGTATTGTAACCGGCGCCCAGGCTGCTGATCTTAACAATGACGGCTCACCTGAAATTTATGTCTATTTGACCTCGGCAGGAAGCGGCTCCTACGGCTCAGTCATTGCCTACGGTGTGAACAGGCGTAAATCCCTGTCTGGTATCTACATGCCCCCGATTTCCCGGAACAGGGAGTGTTTCGCTGGTTACATGGGACATGACAGGTTCTGCGTTGTGGGAAACCGGCTGGCAAGGCTGTTTCCTGTTTACCTCAAGGGAGATCCCAATGCCGGGCCAGCCGGCGGCATCCGTCTTATTGCATACAGTCTGGTGGCAGGCGAGGCAGGGTGGAGACTTCAACCAGTAAAATGTTCAAGGGACTGATATTTTTTTCTAGCTCTATACGAATCTTTCAACAGCCGGTTCCTGATATCTGCATGATTGGAGGAATTGACAGCATTTTATATTGGAATTTAGCGATTGTCTGATTACTGGGTATCCGTGAAAAAGGAGCCCCACAATAGTCGGCTATATGGGTGTTTTTATGAAAAAGTAAATTCAACCTATATTGAGCGTTTCAAAATCTGGAAAATTGTTTTTTCAGCGAAATTAAAAGGAGTTATAATTATAGCTATCCAGTTTTGAAACCCTCCATTTATGATGACAGTTATCAAATAATAAGGAGAAGTGAAAACATGAAAAAGTTCAGTACATTAGTTCTGGTATTCTTTTCGTTTTGCCTGTTACCATTGACGGTTTTTGCCGGACATGGACGGATAGACTCCATAGTTCAAAAAGGTGTCCTGGTTGTAGGCACCACCGGTCATTATCCTCCATTTTGCGTGGAATCAAAAAATGGCCAGCTCATAGGCATGGATATTGACCTTGCAAAGCTCATGGCAAAGGCCATGGGTGTCAAGGCTGAAATTAAGAAGATGCCCCTTGAGGAACTGCTTCAGGCAGTGGAGCAGGGTAAGATAGACATGGCACTTGCGGGTATCTCAATAACCGCAAAGCGAAACCTCAGGACTGTGTTTGCTGGGCCTTATTTTGTAATTGGACAGAGCCTTCTTACCACCAAGGACAGGATAGGGGAGATGAAGGGCCCGGATGATATCAACCACCCGGATTTCAGGCTTGCAGTAGCAGAAGGCACTACCGGTGCACAGGTTGCCAGGACCCTTGCTCCCAAGGCAAGTATCGTTAAGGCAAGAAATATGGAGGCAGCCCTTGATATGCTTCTTGCCAAAAAGGTTGATGCTCTTATGGCTGACCAGCCCTTCTGCGTAGTTGCGGCATTCCTTAACAAAGACAAGGGCCTTGCCCCTTCAGACCCCTTTACCTTTGAACCTGTTGGCATTGCGCTTCCGACGGATGACCTTCTGTTGCTGAACTGGGTCAAGAATTTCCTTATGATTATGGAGGCAAATGGTCAGCTTGGTGAACTTAAGCAGTTCTGGTTCTCTGATCCTTCATGGATGAAGAATCTCCCTGACGAGTTTAAGGGTAAAAAACTCTACCAGCCAGGAATATAAGGTGTAGCTGACAAGCCTTGATGGTTGTAGGTGATTGGTAAGGGCTTTGCGTCCCATTTTATACTGGTTTTAAGATTTTTTTCAGAAGCCGGGAACGGCAAGCAGTTGGTTTCAGGCGTTGCCGGAACAGAGGACGTAAAGCCTGTATGTTGTACAGTCAGTTACTCGCCTGTTAAATACACGGACAATCCCGTGGCAGAACCAGATCTATCTCCCCGGGTAAAACATCGAAACGTATGTGGTCTGCCTCAAAGGGCTCTCCGTCCAGATTTACATTTCTGGTCCTGTCAGGCCACGACTCCACCCACGGTGACTGAAACCGCCTGATGTACTTTCCATCCATGCCCGGATTAAGTATCTCCTGAATAACCTGCGGCACATCAGAAAGTGGAAAGGTAAGTATGACCAATACGTCCAGCAGGCCGTCATTGATCAATGCATTTGGGGCAAGAAGCTGTCCGCCTCCTGCCTGTCTGCAGTTGCATACCGCGCCGGTAATGGCGCTTCCCTCAATTTCTATCCCCTGGGCAATAAGGCGGCCATGACTCGGGGTAAAGTTCAGTGATTTCACCATGGCAGCCAGTGTGTATGCGGTTCCTCCAAGAAAGTCTTTCAGCTGGGTGGGGACCGTGGCTGTAACCTGGGTTACAAAACCGCCTGTGGCAACATTAATAAAGTAACGGTGGTTTGCCTTCCCTATGTCCACAGGCACAGGCTTTTCGTGGATGGCTAGCCGGAGGGCCTGAACAAGATTCTGGGGGATTGCGCATGCGGTGGCAAAATCATTGGCAGTACCAAGAGGAATGATTCCAAGCGTTGGCCGCTCTGTCCTGTCTATCTCCACTAGGGCATTGACCACCTCATTGATGGTGCCGTCTCCTCCTGCTGCAATAATACGCTCTATGCCTTCACGGCTCGCCTCCCTGACTAGGCGGGCGGCATCCCCATGTTCCCAGGTTACCCGTACTTCAACGGTTCTGGCCTCTTCGCGCAGGGATGTGACAGCGCTGCGAATTTCTTCAAGCCCTGCCTTCTTTCCATTGAGAATTATGCGGTTCATGTTTTGCCAGTTTTCCGACAACAGCTCGAAGCGGGCTGTTTTTAGCAAGTTGCGACCCCCGGTTTGAGAACTTATGAATCGGAAGCCCCTGCTTCCTGTGCCACGTTAAAGTTCAGGTAATTATGGTATAACAAGATTGTTTTCAAAGAAAAAGAGAATAGAGATTAAAAGTTTTGTTTGTTTCTGTAGATAAAAAAGAGTATGGTAGTCTTAATTGGGTATTGTGTTGGTCTTTTAATTTTTTCTTCCAAGGAGTCTCTTTATGCAGATAAAAGACATGAAGCTGTCCATTTTTGCCATGATTATGGCACTACTTTTAACCCCGCTTTTTGCTACATCGGTGATGGCCGGAAATGATGAAATCATAGGTAAGGATGGTATTTCGTCATCCGCGGTAGCAGTAGCCGTTGTTACTGCCATCAGTCCTGAAACCCGTGAACTTACACTGAAGGATGGTGATAACGAGTTTACATTTGTGGCTGGGCCTGAGGTACGCAACTTTGACCAGATCAAGCGGGGTGATCTTGTCCTGGTTGGCTACTACACCGGACTTATGATAGACCTTAAACCGGCAGATGGTGAAAAGCCCAGCCGCCTGGATGTTATAGAACTCATGAGGGCCCCCAAGGGCGACAAGCCAGGTGGCGCCATCCGTCAGACCATACACGCCGTGGGTGTTGTTGAGCAGGTCAATAAAAAAGACAGGACCGTGAAGATCCAGGGCGCCAAGAAGACGGTTATCCTCAAGGCTTCAAAAGATATAGACCTTGACAAGGTAAAGAAAGGTGACAGGGTGGAAGCCACCTTTACCACCCTTTACGCCGTGCAGGTTGAGCCTGCCCCCAAGGTTTCCGGAACCATCAAGCTCAAGACAACTTCAGTTGCCGCTGGCATTGGTTATGAATGGGGAAGTGGCACCATGACCATGTATGATGGCACCACCTGGACATTCAAGGTCAAGGGACTGAGCATTATAGACGTGGGAATATCCACCATAGAGGCAGCAGGTGATGTGTATCACCTTGTGGTGGGCCAGGACCTTGAGGGTACATATATTTCAGGTCAGGCAGGCGCTACATTCATTGCCGGAGGTTCAGCTTCCACACTTAAAAATGACAAGGGCGTGGTAATTAAACTCAAATCCACCCAGAAGGGCCTCAAGTTTACGCTGGCACCGGGTGGCTTGACTATTAGTGATGTAAAACAGGTCAAAAAGTAACGAGTCTTGAATGATTCAACTTCCTGCTTTCAGGAAGTAAAATAAAAACAGGGTGCGCCCGTTCTGGGCGTTCCCTGTTATTTTTTTTGATGAAAATAGTTGTTCATGCAATGAGGCTGTTAGTTTCTCTTGCATTTTCCTCTCGTTCTGTCATATCCTATAATCTAGGTTATTCTCTGGTGTCCTGCTGGACGCCTGAGTCAATCAGTGGAATCCCCCCAGGACAGCAGTCTTTCCGCATAGTCGGTTGGTCGATATTCACCAGATTAAAATTTTAAACCACCAGGAGTTTCTAATGGGACGTCCCAAAAAGAATGATTCGTACCAGGATCAGGTTAAAGAACTTAAACGGGCATTTGCCTATAATCTTTTTTACAGGGAGGGAGCCATTTCGGCTACTGCCTCCAAAAATGATTACTACCTGGCAGTTGCCCAGACGCTGCGTGACAGGATTCAACGGCTTTTTTTTCACTTTGCCGAAACGGTGCTTGAGCGGGATTCCCGGATAGTCTGCTATTTATCCGCTGAATTTCTTACAGGCCCGCACCTTCACAACAACCTGGTCTGCATGGGGCTTTATGATCAGTTTGAGCAGGCTGCCCGAGAGGTCGGGCTTGATCTAAAGGAGCTTATTGACCATGAGGAGGAGCCGGGGCTTGGTAACGGCGGCCTTGGAAGGCTAGCGGCATGCTACATGGATTCCCTGGCCACCCTGCAGATTCCTGCAATAGGATATGGCATCCGTTATGAGTACGGCATGTTTGACCAGGAGATTGTTGACGGCTGGCAGAAGGAGATCAGTGACTGCTGGCTGCGCCAGGGGAACCCGTGGGAGCTGAAGCGCCCTGATCTTACCTGTGAGGTAGGATTCGGTGGTCATACCGAGACATACAAGGGGGAGGACGGCAAGCTTAAATGGCGCTGGGTTCCTGGAATGGTGGTGATCGGCGTACCATACGACACCCCGATTCCGGGCTACAAGGTAAACAATGTAAACCTGCTTCGGCTCTGGAGCGCCACAGCACACTCATCCTTTGATTTTGAGGAATTTAATATTGGCGACTACTACGGTGCGGTTGAGGAAAAGATAAAGGCTGAGACCCTTACAAAGGTGCTTTACCCTAATGATGAACAGTTCCAGGGCAAGCAGCTGAGGCTCCAGCAGCAGTACTTCTTTGTGTCATGTTCTCTGCAGGACATGATTCGTATTCACCTTCTCACCCATGAAAACCTTGATGACTTTGCCGATGATTTCCAGGCACAGCTTAACGATACCCACCCCTCTGTTGCAGTGCCTGAACTTATGCGTCTCCTCATGGATGAACATTCCTACGACTGGGACACCGCCTGGAAGATAACTACTGAGACCCTGAACTACACAAACCATACACTCCTGCCTGAGGCAATGGAGAAGTGGCCAATTGACCTCTTTGCAAGCCTTCTTCCGCGGCACATGGAGATAATTTACGAGATAAACAGTCGTTTCCTGGACGAGGTAAGGATAAGGTTTCCAGGTGATGACGGCAGGGTAAGCCGCATGTCAATCATAGACGAATCCGGACCGCGCTATGTCCGCATGGCAAACCTTGCATGCGTGGGTTCAAAGGCAATAAACGGCGTTGCGGCAATGCACACAGAGCTGCTTCGCAAGCATACCCTTGCTGACTGGAACCAGATGTATCCGGACAAGATCAGGAATGTTACAAACGGCGTCACTCCGAGGCGCTGGATCGCTGTCAGCAATCCGCGCCTTACCGCCCTTCTTACCGATGCCATTGGTGAGAGGTGGCTTACGCATCTTGACGAGCTGCGCCAGCTTGAAAAACAGGCGGATGATCCTGCATTCCAGGAGGCATGGCGCAAGGTCAAGGAGCAGAACAAGCAGGACGTTGCCAACCTTGCAGCCCGCAACCTGGGTGTCAAGGTTGACCCCGCTGCCATGTTTGATGTGCAGGTCAAGAGGATTCATGAGTACAAACGCCAGCACCTTAACGTGCTTCACATTATCACGCTGTACAACCGCATAAAGGCAGATCCTGATGCTGACATTACGCCCCGTGTATTCATCTTTGGCGGAAAGGCTGCCCCTGGCTACTTCATGGCAAAGCTTATGATAAAGCTTATAACCTCGGTGGCAGGGGTGGTGAACAAGGATCCTGACGTAAAGGACAGGATCAAGGTGTACTTTATTCCCAACTACAACGTGAAGATAGGCCACACAGTCTATCCCATGTCTGACCTGTCCGAGCAGATTTCCCAGGCGGGAATGGAGGCATCTGGCACAGGAAACATGAAGTTTTCCATGAACGGAGCGCTTACAATCGGCACCCTGGACGGTGCCAACGTGGAGATACGCGAAGAGGTAGGCCCTGAGAATTTCTTCCTCTTTGGCCTTACAGTTGAGGAGGTTATGGCGCTAAAGGCATCCGGCTACAGGCCAATGGATTATTACAACAGGGATGAAGAACTGAAACGCGCCATTGACCTGATATCATCCGGATTCTTCTCTCACGGTGATCGTGAGCTTTTCAAACCCCTTGTTGATTCCCTGCTCTACGATGACCAGTACACGCTGTTTGCTGATTACCGTTCATACATTGACTGCCAGGAAGAGGTAAGCAAGCTGTACCAGGACAAGAAGGCGTGGACCAGGATGTCAATACTTAATGCCATCCGCATGGGCAAGTTCTCATCGGATCGTTCCATTCAGGATTATGCCAGGGATATATGGCACGTAAAGCCATTCCCTGTGGAGCTTAAGTGGGAGTCTATGCCTGAAGACGGCATAGCCTTTGCCCCGCCAATAAAAAAGGACTAACTGTTCAGCATATTGACAATAATTATGGTTCGTAAATGGTCTTGTTTTTCCGTTCCGGTGAATAATTTCTTGTTTTTCTAAGGCTCGCTACGCCAAAATCGCGAAACTCGCTCGTCCCTCGCTCAGACAGACGCGATTTTTGTGGCTTCGCTTCGCCAGGAAAAACTACGAAATTCCTCAGAGTCACTCCAAAACAAGACCATTCCCCACACTGAATAGATACAAAAAGGAAAAGTAAAATGAGTGATAGTTTACAGGCGTGTGATTTCACCATTTTTGGTGTGCTTGGAGACCTTTCCAGGCGAAAACTCCTTCCATCACTGTACCAGCTTGACAGGGCAGAGCTTCTGCACCAGGACACCCGCATCATAGGGGTGGCCAGGCACGACATCACGCAGGAGGAATTTGTAAGCCAGATGCGTGATGCCCTTGAGACCTTTGTAAAGGAGCCTCTTGAAACCAACGTCATGGAGCGTCTGCTTTCAAGGCTCCATTACGTACTTATCAACCTGGATGTGCCTGATGAGTATGGGCGCCTGAGAGAGGTTCTTGACCAGGAGACCAGGGTGTTCATCAGCTATTTTTCCGTTGCCCCCTTCCTGTTTGATGACATCTGCACCGGGCTTGACCATGCAGGCGTGATTACTCCAACTGCAAGGGTGGTGCTTGAAAAGCCTATTGGCCGGGACCTGGCAAGTTCCAGGGAGATAAATGACACGGTTGCCCGTTTCTTTAACGAGGACCAGATATACCGTATTGATCACTACCTGGGCAAGGAGACGGTGATGAATCTCATTGCCCTGCGTTTTGCAAACTCCATCTTCACCACAAACTGGGATCACAACACCATTGATCATGTGCAGATTACGGTTGCCGAGGAGGTGGGGATTGAGGGGCGTTGGGGCTACTTTGACAAGGCGGGTCAGCTCAGGGACATGGTGCAGAACCACCTTATGCAGATCCTTACCCTGGTGGCAATGGAGCCCCCGGTAAACCTTCATGGCGACAGCCTGCGCAATGAGAAACTGAAGGTGCTGAAGGCACTGCGCCCCATCACCATTGAAAACGTGGATGAAAAGGTGGTGCGCGGGCAGTATGGGCCTGGGTTCATCAAGGGAAGACCTGTCCCAGGCTACCTTGAGGAAGAGGGCGGAAACCCTGAATCCACCACCGAGACCTTTGTAGCCATCAGGGTGGACATAGACAACTGGCGCTGGGCAGATGTGCCGTTTTATCTGCGCACCGGAAAGGCAATGGCGACCAAGCGTTCCGAGGTGGTGATTAACTTCAAGAAACTGCCTCATAACATCTTTTCCGAATCCTACAGGAGCCTTCCCCCAAACAAGCTGATTATAAAACTCCAGCCTGACGAGGGGGTTGAGATTGAGATGCTGAACAAGGTGCCTGGTATTGGCCAGGGCGTGCGGCTTCAGCGCACAATGCTTGATCTCAGCTTCTCCGATGCCTTCAAGGGCGAGCGTATTGCCGATGCCTATGAACGACTGCTCCTTGAAATTACCCGTGGGAACCAGGCCCTGTTTGTCCACCGTGACGAGGTAGAGCGTTCGTGGCAGTGGATAGATTCCATCCAGGAGGCGTGGAGACAGAGCAATGAACCTCCCAAGCCCTATCCTGCCGGAAGCTGGGGACCCGTGGGTTCCGTGGCGCTTCTTGCCCGGGATGGAAGGGAGTGGGAGGAGTAACTGCCTTGTTGAATTTACATGAATTTTCAGACAGACAGGCCCTTGTGAAAGAACTGGCAGGCAAGGTTGCATCCCTGCTTGCTCTCAGCGTGGAGAAAAAGGGCAGGGCAAGCCTTGCGGTTTCAGGGGGTACGACCCCGGTTGCTCTGTTTGAGCATCTTTCAGGCATGGACATCCCCTGGAAGGACGTGGTGATATTCCCTGTGGATGAGAGGTGGGTTGAGCCTGATGATGCGGACTCAAACGAGAGGCTTGTCCGTACCCATCTTCTCAAGGACAGGGCAGCTGACGCGAAATTTTTCGGCATGAAAAACAGCGCAGCTACTGCCGGGCAGGGTGAGGAGGCGTGCGAGGAACTTCTAAAAAAAGTCCCGCTCCCCTTTGATGTGCTGATCCTTGGTATGGGTGGGGATGGGCATACCGCGTCGCTGTTTCCAGGTGCTGAAAAACTTGCTGCGGCAACGGATATGAATTCCGGCAGGAAGTGCATGGCACTTGCCCCTGTTACCGCGCCCCATGAGCGCATGAGCCTGACACTTCCTGTAATCATTTCTGCCAGCAATATATTTCTGCATATCGTGGGTGAGGAAAAGAAGAAGGTGCTTGAAAAGGCGCTTGAAGACGGCCCGGCTGAAGAGATGCCCATACGGTTTGTGTTGCGTAATACAAAAAGGCCGGTTGAAGTTTACTGGGCGCCGTAGAAGTAGCTCAAAGCTTAAAGCTCAAGGCTCAAAGTAAATTAAGCCATTTGGTAACTGTTCAGTGCATTTGTTGAATGAGGTTGGTAAATGGTCTTGTTTTTCCGTTCTGGAGAA
>JALWJV010000386.1 GCA_026996955.1 Deltaproteobacteria bacterium | reverse complement strand
AGTCAAGACAATGCCTGAGCATTAAGTCCCCCCTTACTGCCAAGCACGATGTAATGATAAAATTTATCTACACGCCTCTGAAGCTCATCAAGAGTTCCATCATTATGAATGATATAATCGGCCAGGGGCTCTTTTTCTTCCAATGGCATCTGCAGTTTCATCCATTGTTCTGCTGTCTTCCTGTCAACCCCATTTCTCTTCATTATTCGACTTATACAAAGTGGCTCAGGAGCAACAACAAGGCAGTTTATGTCAAAATAAGCATGCCACCCCACCTCAAACAGCAGAGGGACTTCCACCACCGTTACTCCTGCACCGTCTGAAGCAAGCTGGCTAAGCTCTTTATCAAGCGCCTTTAAAACAAGTGGATGAATTACCTGCTCAAGGACATGCCTGGCATGTTGGTCACTAAGCATCATGTCAAGCACCAATGATCTTTTCATTGTGCCATCAAGCCCTAAAATATGATCTCCCAATGCCCGTTTCAACCGCACCAGTGCCTCACCGCCAGGAGAAGTCACATCACGCGCAAGGGAATCACAGTCAACAATAGCCAGACCAAACCGAGCAAGGAGTCTTGTGACCGTACTTTTCCCGGAACCAAGAATACCTGTCACGGCCACACAAAGAGGAGGCCAGCTCTGCCTTACTATCGGAGGTTCTTTTTTTGTATATGCCATTTGTATTGTATCAATTTATACTTTATATTAATAGTTTCCCAGATTAAAAGACCATCTAATCTACTGACTAATCAATATCCATATCATCTGCCAGTCGGAGGGGGACTTCTGGCTGGTGGTTATATTCCGGTAGGTTAAAGAACTGCCTGCCTGCTATTTTACATGGGCTCAAATACTTTTTGGGGAGGATGCCTTTTTGCATGGCCACATGTATAAAAGGCTTACTGTGAGAGTATGTATCACAGCAACGACTGCGGGTTTTTCAAGTGCTGTTTGGCTTTCCTGCTATTTATTTTACTGATTCTACCATTAAATCAAGCGCACAGCGCCAAAAATCAGGATCCCTGCGACAGGGCATGGAAACTGATTAACAATGGCATTGCGGTCTGGGACAATAGTGACAGGCAGATAGAACTCTTTGAAGAGGCACTGGCACTATGCCCTGATCTTCTTGAAGCAAAACTTCGCCTTGGAAAGGTTTACAGTAACCGCGGGGAACTTGACAAGGCTGCCATAAAATTCCAAGAGATCATTACCGATGTAATGTCCAACGACTACTTCATGACGCGTCCTGGGTCAAAAGATGTCCTGCACGAGGCGATGCTATCCCTTGCCGAGGTTTACAGGTTAGAAGGCCGATTGGATGACGCAGAGGATCAGTACTCAAGAACGCTGCTTCTTTTTCCTCATTCACAAGCCGCCCAAAACCAGATTCAGTATGTTAAAAAAAGGCTGCATCGCTACGACAATGCACTCCCTCCCCGCTACAATCTACTCACCAACCCTACATTTACAAGGATCTCAGGGTTCTGTCTTCCAAAGGGGAAGTTTCTCGTGGATGCCCAGTACCGTTTCTGGACCCAGGACGGCCCCATCACTACTGACATGCTTGACAACCCTGAAGCCCTATTTCCTCCTGAGGAACGGAAGGTCAAAATAGACCTTTGGATTGCCGGATTACGGTATGGCATCACTGATAATTTATCAATAGGTGTCATTGGGAGATATTTCAGGAGAAAACTAAAACTTCCTGCCCGTACATTCACTCCCCCCTTTCCATCCGCTCCTTCCATGAACCTTGATGAAACTAATTTGAATGTGTCCGGGATCGGAGATACAATTGTTATGCTGAAATATCAACTATGGGGAAAGAGGCAAACGCGTCTTTCTGTATACAACCTGCTTTCCATTCCTACAGGGAACGAACACGCGCATGACAGTGATCAGTCCATGACAAGGACAATTCCTCTTGGTTCAGGCAGTTTTGATAATACGCCGGGTCTGGCATTTACCACCGCATTTAACTCATTTATTACTAACGTTAACATTTCCTACAGGATTACAGATGGAGAAAACGTAGGCGATGAATTTAACATAGGAACTGCCCTCTCTTATTCCTACAAACATACTGTTTTCACATCCCTGGAGCTTGCATACCGATGGAGAGGCAAGGTTCGCATAAAGCAAGAAGCAGAAAATTTCACAGTTACAGAAAAAAGCACATCAACACTCTTTGTGGCACCCGGCCTGCAATTCATCGTTTCCCAGGGACTAAAGCTCGAAGTTGGTGTAAAAATCCCGGCCATAAAACCGGACAAGGGCTGGGCAGAAGATTATGTGTTTTCTGCAGGTATTTCCAAGGCATTTTTCTAATTTTTTATTTATCTTGAATAGTTGGCTGACAATTTGAGGAAATTTACAGAATGAATGACTATTTGCAGAAAGCCATAATCATGGCAACGCTTGCCATTCTGTTTTTTTGTTCAGCCTGCAGCAGGCTTCCTGAATCCCTGCTCAAAACACCAATACATAGGGGGACAGAACCTAAAGCACATAGCCAATGGTACGGTGAGCTCCAAAGGCCTGAAATGCAACCGCCAGATCAATATAAATTTGATGCTGCGGAAACTACAGTGATTTTTGAAGACAATTATATCTACCACAACAACCGGGCTGGAATAAGCATACGTGGCTCCCAGCCGGTTCGTATCAGCAGATGCAGGCTATACAATAATGGCACAGGTGGCATCCGGGCATTTTCCCAGGCCCATATATACCTTGACAGCTCATTCATCCACTCAAACCGTACAGGGGGCATAGATATCCGTGAGGGCAGGCTGCTGAGTATCCGAAAGACAAGCATCTTCCTGAATGGAGAGGGAGGGATAAGGATTCAGGGTGGATATGACAGTCAATCCATGACCCACAGAACAGAGGTGGACATCCGAAGCAGTCGGATATTCCTGAACCGCCAGGGTGGGATAAGCATCAAATCTGCTCCACCATGCTTTACCACTGTAACCCTTGCTGACAGTGCCATTTTCAAAAACAACAAGGCTGGCGTTCGTATTGAAGACAATACCTGGATGACTGCCTGGGATAATGTATTTACTCAAAATTTAACTGCGGGTGTGGCTGCTGCATCACCCTCAGGCACACTACCTATTTTGGATCTGTTTCAGAACAGGATAAGTTTTAACCACGGGGCTGGAATTTTCATAACTGCGGGCAAAACAGGCACTTACGGCATCAGTAACAACTGGATATATAACAACTACAGGGTAGGGATTGGCTGCGGGCTTGAAAAATCGCCTTTCAAAAACAGGACTCATGTTGCCATACTGCACAATACCATTGTGGCAAATGGCGCTGGTAATATCGGCGCGGGAATTAGGGATGACACCGGTGGCACGGTGTTGGTTCAAAACAACATCATTGCATGGAATGTCCGCACGGGCATGATGGTTGGAAACTGTCGGGATGCATCATATAATTTGCTTTATGCCAATGGTGAAGTATCCGATTTTGACAAAGATGACACTTCGGCCTATCTCTTTGAAAGACTTCAGTATGCCGGCTGCCCCTCCACTGGTACAGGAGACCTCATTGAAAATCCCCTCTTTTCAGCCCCTGACCAGTATGACTTCAGATTAACAGAACAATCACCTGCACAGGATGCCGGAAATGAAATAGATACGCCCTACTTTCTTCAGTTTGGCCGCACTGACATGGGTTCCCTGTATGTGCCTCCAGGCCTTTACCAGACCGGTTTTTACAGAGGGGGGATTTCAAATGATAGTGTGCAATAAAATATCAGGCCTGTCTGTCATTCTTATGCTCCTGTTTCTTCCCTTGCTCTGCCCCCTCTGCAGTGCCGCAGACAACGAAACAGACCCATCCAACGATTTCATGACCGGCGGACCAACACCCTTTATTGACCAGAAACAAATTCTTCCCGATGACAAGGACAAGATGACCCGCTACCAGTGCATGAAGTGTCATCCCCTCATAGTCGGAATGCTCTCAAAACACGGGGCAGCCCACAGAACAGTCCCCTGCCGGGCATGTCATGTCCAGTACCATGTTTATGAGCCCGGAATAACTGATTACAGATCAATTCTTCCAAAATGCTCAAGGTGCCACGGACATCCCCACGGAGATGAGCTTTCAGAGTGCAGCTCATGCCACAGTGAAGCACACACACCTCTTGAAATTCCTGCAAGCTTGGCGTTGGCACAGGGCTGCTATGTCTGCCATGAAAAGTATGACAAGGAGATCAAGACGTACACCACACGCCATACAGAGCTCTACTGCATAGCATGTCACCACACCAAGCATGGACACATTCCCCAATGCCTGGAGTGTCATCAGCCCCATACTGCAATATTTCCTGCAAGAACACAGGAAGCAGAACCATCAATGCAGGAGATGCTGGCAGAGTGTGTGGATTGCCACCCCCCTCACAAGGCACTCAAGGCAAATATTCCAGACCAGACTAGCAACCATACCTGTGCCCTGTGCCACAGGGAGGCAAGTGAAACATTAATAAGCAGTGGCACCAAACACTCCAAACTGCACTGCACAAGGTGTCACCCGGGAGAGCATAGAACCATCAAGAGATGCAGACAGTGCCACAACGAACCGCACCCACGGGCCATGCTGGAAAAGGCAGGGACTTGCGGCGCTTGTCACGGTGTAGCACATAGCATTATACGTTAAAGTCAGGGCAGGCAGCCTCCTTCTACTCCGTTTTATGCCTTTTTCTTTCTGCCCCCGCCCTGTTTTGCCCTGGAAGTCTTTTTTAGAGGAATCTTGTTGTGCTTTACGTACAGCTCAACGGGATTGTCGCGCTTGGCGGTTTTTTTAGGCATATCTACGCCGATTTTGCGGAGCTCTGTAACAATTTTAGAAACCTGAAATTTGCTTATCCCAAGTTCTTCGCCAATTTGTGCTGCTGTCATTTCAGCATAGTGCTTGTGAACAAATGCAACATCGTCTTCTGTGTACGGCCTGCTCCTTTTTCTGGCCATGTTTTTTCTCCTTTGATGAAATAGTAAGTTGTGATTAAATGTATTCAGCAAAAATTAATGAGCAGCTGAACAAACAAGGTTAAATTTATAATTTGGTAGTTTCTCTATCCTACGGAAAATTGTTTGTCAACATTCCAGGTCAAAACATAATCTAAATTAGAGAATCAAAATCTTTCTTTATTAATGTCAACCTCGTCTAACCTGACGCAGGCCTGATACAGCTCATTATCCATTAATATTGTGATAAGGTTAACGATGGAGTCATAAGAAAATATGGACGCATTTGAATTTCAGAACCCGGTCAAAATAGTCTTTGGCAGAGGCAAGGTAAATTCAACCGGCATGCATATTAACGGTATTGCCAAAAAGGTCCTGCTGTGTTTTGGAAAATCAAGTGCCAAAAACAGTGGCACACTTGCGAAGGTGACATCCAGCCTTAACGAACAGGATATTTCATGGATTGAACTGTCAGATATCAAATCCAATCCTCTTCTTTCAAAGGTCAGAGAGGGGATAGAACTGACAAAAACCAACAGCATTGAGGCAGTAGTTGCAGTTGGCGGTGGCAGTGTAATGGATACCGCAAAGGCAATTGCAGCAGGAACACTCATGAAACATGATGATATCTGGGACTGTTTTCTAGGGAAAACTGAAATTGACTCGGCTCTTCCCGTTATCACAGTGCCCACCCTTGCGGCATCCGGATCCGAGATGAACGGATTTATGGTAATAACGGATGAGGAGAACAACCTGAAACTTGCAGCAGGCTCACCCCACGTTTATCCAGCAGTTTCCATCCTTGATCCGGAACTGACATTTTCTGTACCAGCTGACTATACTGCCTATGGTGGCGTTGATGCCATATGCCACCTGCTCGAACCCTTTTTTAATGGTTCATGGCCGGACACACCGGTACAGGACGGGATAACTTACGGATTAATCAGGGCAATAGCAGATGCAACAGAGAAGTGTCTTGCTAACCCTTACGACTACAATGCCCGGGCTAATCTCATGTGGGGTGCAACCCTTGCCCTTAACGGACTTACAAAAACAGGGGTTGGGGAACATTTTTTCCCTGTTCACATGATAGAACACTCCATTAGTGCCATATTTGATGTGCCCCACGGGGCAGGTCTTGCAGCATTGCTTCCAGGGTGGATGGAGTGGTTTGCATCCTCAGGACATGACAGCCGGGTAGCGGAATTGGGCGTGAATATTTATGATCTTGACAGGGAAAGGGACGCTGCAAAAAATGCCAGGTCAACGGTCAAGCAGTTTGCAAACTGGCTAACGTCCATAGGATGTCCAAATGACCTTCAGTCTCTTTCTATTACGGAAAAGGACCATGCCGCCATTTCCGAAAACACCATGGTTCAGGCGGGAATATGGGGGATTCAGGATTACACAGTGGATGTGGTTATGGAGATACTGGCACGGTGCCAACAGTGGGACTGAGGAACATACCGGAATTTTATGACATGGTCAGAACACCGCAGTTCCAAGGCATGCAGGAAATTAAAGCCACAACCCAAAAAGTGGCGGAAGCGCATGGGAATCGAACCCACCTGCGAGGCTCCTCACCCCGCACACCGGATTTGAAGTCCGGGAGGCCCACCAGTGACCTATCCGCTTCCGCAAAACTTGTTTAGTCAGATTCTCAACTGGCTGGTGACCATGATGGTAGCATATTTTTTATTTGGTGCAAGACTGCATGATTACAATTTGCCGGCACAAAAAACTTGCCGTTAATGAAACTTCTTTTAATGTCCGAAGAAATTATCAGACAAATTAAGCCTGACGCTCAATCAATTCAGGATAAATTTATTTTTTTGCGGCATTACTCCATGTTCAAGCACTAATATCATTCAAAATCAAACAGTTTGTCCAGGAGGTTCCACTGTGGATTCACAGCAGGTTCAACAACAACCATTAGACATGGTGTTCAAATATATCAATCTTCTTCTTTCTTGGAAGTGGTTTATCATCCTTGGAGCTGCCCCTATCCTGGCTGCCGGTTTTTTATATTGTCTAATAACCCCTAATGTCTACAAGACATCAACATCTATAATTGTTGTTGCTCAGCGAGTTCCTGAAAACTTTGTAGCCTCCACGGTTACAGGGGATATCAGCCAGAGGATTCGGGCGATAATGCAACAGATCACCAGCCGCACAAACCTCGAAAAGGTCATAAAGGAATTTAATCTCTATCCGGAAGCAAGAGAGGTGCTTCCTATGGAAAAAGTTGTGGCAATAATGCGCGAAAAAATAGAGGTAAACATTCCCAAAACTAGAGAGATAAACTCTTTTAAACTGTCCTATGAGGGCAAAAATCCCGTATTGATAGCCGAGGTTCTGAATTACCTTGCCAATATGTTTATAGAGGAAAACCTCAAGCTCCGTGAAAAACAGGCCATGAATACTGCAAATTTTCTAAACGCAGAACTGGAAAAAATTCATCAGAAGCTGTCAGCCAGAGAGAACGCCCTGAAACAGTACAAGATGGAGCACATGGGGGAACTGCCGGAACAGCTTGCCAGCAACAATGCAATGCTTGAAAGGCTCCAGACCGAATATGAAACCGTACAGGAAAATCTGCGCAGGGCAGAAGACAGGAAACTCCTGCTGGCAAGCCAGGCAAGACTGGGAGAGACCCAGGCAAATACCGCTGCAGGGGAGCCTGCATCTACCACGACATTAAGCAGCTTAAAAAAAAGGCTTAAAGCCCTAAGAAGCCGCTATACTGAAAAACATCCAGATATTGTTGAACTCAAGAGCCGTATTGCCCAGATGGAGGCAGCTCAGGGCAACCAAACATCAGAAGAAAATGGCTCACAAACTTCAGGTGAAACCCTCTTGGACTCAGAGCTTGCATTTCAGCTGAAAAATATTGATACGGAAATCCGTAACATGAAGAGAGACAGTGCTCACTTGCGTGAACAGATTGCAATGTACAAGAAACGTATTGAGAACACACCCAAACGGGAACAGGAACTGCTTGATCTCACCAGGGACTATGACAATCTCAGACGGACATATGACAGCCTGATGGCACGCAAAATACAGGCAGAAGAGGCAGCAGCTCTGGAACGCAGACAGCAGGGTGAACAGTTCCGCATAATTGATCCGGCCCGAGTTCCGGAAGTACCCATCAAACCGGCGATTGGCAAGATATTACTTATGGCCTTCGCCTTGGCCTTCGGAGGTCCGGCCGGAGTTGCCATAGGCATAGAAATGCTGAAACAAAAACTTTACGATCCTGATGATGTTGAAAGTGCCTTTGCAATACCGGTCCTTGCAATTGTTCCTCTCTTACTTACCCAAAAGGAGAAACTTAAAATCAAAATCAGAGAAATAATCATGGGTATTACGGCTGTAACTGCCTATTCAGGTGTTGCATTCCTGGCCTTTTTATTAATCAAGAATGGTTCTGGCTCACTGGCCAACCTGGTAACACAAATAACCAGGGGGACTTTATAATGGAAAAAATCCTCAAGGCCATCAATAAGGCGAAAGAAGAGCATAACACAGAAAATACTGAGCAAGAAACTGTTATTGCGGGTCAAAATTACCCGGATTCCTCAGATATATCTTTTAAAAAACCAAACATACTGAATTTACAACCAGAAAAAGCCAACACCAACTCCAAAACGACTGAACAAGCAACATTTGACCCCAAACTTATTGTTTATCATGAACCTGAATCCCTGGCAGCAGAACACTTCAAACTCCTCAGATCGCGCATTGTTAATCCGCCTGATGACCGGGAGTTACGCACCATTCTTGTTACATCTGCAATGGACAATGCAGGAAAAACGCTTGTGGCCAGCAACCTGTCCCTTTCCATTGCCCAGGGAGTAGATCCCTATGCACTCCTCATAGATACAGACGTTCGAAAACCGGCTGTTCACAAGATGTTTGGCATTGAAAGCCAGCCCGGACTATCAGAATATCTCACAGATCAGGCGACGCTTCCGGAATGCCTTGTAAAATCTGCGGTCACAAAACTGACCATTCTCCCTGCTGGAAGCCAGGTACCAAATCCTGCAGAAATCATCACATCATCCAGGATGAAGGAACTGATTAAAGAGGCAAAATCACGCTATCACGACCGCTTTATAGTTCTGGACTCACCTCCGGTGAACCTGGCCTCGGAAACAGTTGACCTGGCCAAGCTTGTGGACGCGGTACTCCTTGTAATAAGGTGTGGAATGTCCAGCAAACCGGTTGTTGAACAGGCCATTAATAAAATTGGAAGGGAAAAGATACTTGGAGTGGTGTTTAATGCCTATGAGCGTCCTTCTGGCAAGTACGGTTATTATTCAAAGAAGACAGCTTATTATGGTTAAAAACTTTTTTGATTGAATGTTTTAAAAACTTACAGAATTTACGCGAGACCAAGAGGACTTACTGCTATCAT
>JALWJV010000385.1:2523-9424 GCA_026996955.1 Deltaproteobacteria bacterium | reverse complement strand
TTTTTCTAAGGCTTGCTACGCCAAAATCGCGAAACTCGCTCGTCCCTCGCTCAGACAGACGCGATTTTTGTGGCTTCGCTTCGCCAAGAAAAACTACGAAATTGTTCAAAGTCACTCCAAAACAAGACCAGTTATCACGCTGTATAGATACAGATTTTTTAGATATATAAGATGAAATAGATATGTCTTCCACAGCCGACAGAATGCGTAAAAGACCAAGGCGCGGGATCTATATTCTGCCCAATCTATTTACATCCGCCAGCCTGTTCAGCGGATTTTATTCCATGATTGCAGCTATTCAGGCAAACTACGATGCGGCAGCATGGGCAATATTGATTTCCGGGGTGTTTGACGGCCTTGACGGTCGGGTAGCCCGTATGACCGGAACAACCAGCAAATTCGGAGTGGAGTATGATTCCCTTGCAGACATGGTTGCCTTTGGTGTGGCGCCTGGAATCCTTGCCTTTCTGTGGGGGCTTCAGGGGTTTGGCCGTCTGGGCTGGCTTGCAGGGTTCCTGTTTGTTGCCACCACAGCACTGAGGCTCGCCCGGTTCAATACCCTAAGTGAGAGCAGGCTGGCAGACAAAAAATACTTCATGGGTCTTCCCTGTCCTTCTGCTGCAATAATGCTGGCAACCACAGTGCTTCTGGTTCACCATATCGGGATTACTGGACAGGTGCGTCATTACGGCGTTCTGTTGATGGTTTACGCCCTGTCATTTCTTATGGTGAGTAACGTCCGCTATTACAGCTTCAAGGAGGTTCGCTGGATACAGCAGCATCCCTTCAGCTCCATGGTGGGGCTTATCCTTGCAATGGTGGTGGTTGCTATTGAACCCAGTGTTACATTGTTCATGTTATTCATGGTTTATGTCCTGTCCGGTCCTCTCCTTATCACCGTGCAGACCCTGAAGGCAAGGAGGTCAGGGGCTGCACATAAGGAGCATGTCAGGGGCGGGGGAAAATAATCCCTTAAAAGTTTGTTATAATTACTCTGGAACCATTCGGAGTAATGTTCCGGACATAAAAGCCCGGCTTTTGTGTCCAGCTTTGCCTGCCGAAAACGTAATACCGTTAATTTGCAGGTTTTGGCATTCTGGACAGATAACCTTCAGGTTTGAGTCGTTGGGCTTTAAAGATCTGGTTACAGCGGTCCGGAACAAGATGTCTCCTGGTAATTTGATCCAGGGAACAGGAATATGAACATGGAAGAAAAGAGCAGAAAGCCGGAAAACAGGATTATAATTTTTGATACCACTCTTCGTGACGGTGAGCAGTCTCCAGGTGTATCCCTTAATGTAGATGAAAAGATTCAGATAGGCCGTCAGCTTGAACGGATGGGTGTAAATGTTCTGGAGGCAGGTTTTCCTGTGGCATCCCCAGGGGATTTCCAGGGCGTCAAGCGTCTTGCCGATGAGCTTCAGGGCCTGCAGGTGGCAGCCCTTGCAAGGGCATCAAAAAAGGATATTGATACTGCCTGGGAGGCTATAAAGGGAGGGGCAAATCCCAGGATTCATACATTTCTTGCCACCTCGGATATTCATCTCAAGTACAAGCTCAGAAAGACACGGGAAGAGGTGCTTGAGATGGCCTCGGCAGCAGTAAAGCATGCTGCCTCATATACCTCCAATGTGGAGTTTTCAGCTGAAGATGCCAGCCGCAGTGACCTTGATTTTCTGTGCAGGGTGTTTGAGGCAGTGATTGATGCCGGCGCAACAACCGTGAATTTCCCGGATACAGTGGGGTATGCAATACCGTGGGATTTCGGACGCATGGTTCGTTATCTCATGGAGAACACCAAAAATATCCACAAGGCGGTTTTAAGTGTTCACTGTCATAATGATCTGGGCCTTGCCACAGCCAATGTACTTGCTGCAATAGATAACGGGGCAAGGCAGGTGGAGTGTACAGTGAACGGAATTGGTGAGCGTGCAGGAAATACTGCCATGGAAGAGGTTGTCATGGCAATACGCACCAGAAATGACTGCCTGCCTTACCATACGGACATTGTTACCACGGAAATTACTGCAGCCAGCCGGCTGGTTGCCACCTTGACCGGTATGCAGGTGCAGCCCAACAAGGCCATTGTAGGGAGCAACGCATTTGCCCATGAATCAGGCATTCACCAGGATGGTGTGTTAAAGGAGCGTACAACCTACGAGATCATGGACCCGCGGGATGTTGGGCTTTCCCAGGGCTCCCTTGTGCTTGGGAAACATTCAGGAAGGCATGCTCTTAAGGCACGCCTTGAAGAGCTTGGCTATTCACTTTCAGATGAGGAAATAGACAGCGTTTTTGTCCGCTTCAAGGAGCTTGCCGACCGCAAGAAAGAGATTTTTACAGAGGACCTCAAGGTTCTTGTGGCAGGAGAAATACTGAAGATACCTGAACGCTATACCCTTAGGTATCTTCATGTTGCAGGGGGAAGCGGCATAAGGCCCACTGCAACGGTTGCCATTGAAGAAGATGGTCAGGAGAAGGTGACATGTTCACTCGGTGCAGGGCCTGTGGATGCTGCGTTTCAGGCAGTTAAGAGCCTTGTAAGCACAGAAAGCACCCTCCTCAGGTATAATGTACAGTCTATTACCGGTGGCACTGACGCCCTTGGCAAGGTTACAGTTCGTCTGAGGGATGGTGATGTGGAGGTAAATGGCCAGGGTGCTGATCCTGACATTATCACTGCCAGTGTGAAGGCCTATCTAAATGCCCTGAACAGGCTTGAGTACATGAAGCAGTAAAGTATCTATTCAGCGTGGTAAATGGTCTTGTTTTGTAGTGACTTTGAAGAATTTCGTAGTTTTTCTTGGCGAAGCGCAGCCATAAAAATCGCGTCTGTCTGAGCGAGGAACGAGCGAGTTTCGCGATTTTGGCGTAGCAAGCCTTAGAAAAACAAGAAATTGTTCATGGGAACGGAAAAATAAGATCATTTACAACTTTTATTTCCATAAATACGCTGAACAGTTACGCAGTAAAGAGAGAGAATACAGGAGTTAGAGTATATCATGAGTTCAATGACAATTGCTGAAAAGATACTTGCGGCGCATGCCGGGCTTGATTCTGTAAAGCCCGGTCAGTTGGTTGATGTGCCGGTTGATATGACCCTGGGAAATGATATTACTGCACCTATTTCCATAAAGATATTCAGGGATACAGGGGTAAAGTCGGTTTTTGACAGGGAGAAGATCGCCCTTGTTGCAGATCACTTCACCCCCAACAAGGATATCAAGAGTGCAGAGCAGGTTAGAATGCTCAGGGAGTTTGCACAGGAGCACAATATACTGCACTATTACGAAGGCGGAAATTGCGGAGTTGAGCATGTCCTTCTGCCTGAAAGGGGAATCGTTGTTCCAGGGGATGTTGTTATAGGTGCTGACAGCCACACCTGTACATACGGTGCGCTTGGCGCCTTTGCCACCGGTGTTGGCAGTACTGATCTTGCCGCTGCCTGGATAAGGGGGCGTACCTGGTTCAGGGTGCCTGAGTCCATAAAGTTTGTTTATAAGGGCGAGCTTAAGCCCTGGGTAGGGGGCAAGGACCTGGTTCTCCACGCCATTGGAGATGTGGGTGTTGACGGCGCCCTTTACATGGCAATGGAGTTTACCGGCCCTGTGATTGAGAAGCTTCCCATGGCTGACAGGTTCACCATGTCCAATATGGCAATTGAGGCAGGTGGAAAGGTGGGGCTGATCAATCCTGATGAAACAACAGAAAAATGGGTAAAGGAGCGCACCTCACGTCCATACAAGGTCTATACAAGTGACCCGGATGCTGAATATGCAAGGGTTATTGAGTATGACTGCGGCGAAATTGAGCCCCAGGTGGCATTTCCGCACCTTCCTGAAAATGCACGCCCGGTTTCTCAGGCAACTCATGTGACAATTAACCAGGTGGTGATTGGTTCCTGCACCAATGGACGGACTGAGGATTTTGAGCTGGCTGCCTCTGTCCTTAAGGGAAAAAAGGTTGCGCCTGGTGTCCGCCTGATAATTCTCCCTGCAACGCCCCAGGTTTATTCCGATTGCCTGGACAGGGGACTCCTTCGTATCTTTGCTGATTGTGGAGCAATAATTGGTCCTCCCACCTGCGGTCCCTGTCTTGGAGGGCATATGGGAATTCTGGCAAAGGGCGAGCGTGCAGTTGCCACAACCAACAGGAACTTTGTCGGGCGCATGGGGCATCAGGAGAGCGAGGTGTATCTTGCCAATCCTGCAGTGGCTGCAGCAAGTGCCGTGCTTGGAAGAATCGGAAGCCCTGAAGAGCTGTAGTTATATGTTCCAGAAAAGACAAATGCTTCTGAACTCCCGGGCTGTGAAACAGTTATCCCTGTTGAGCGAGTTTCGGGCTTGCAGCATTCTGGAAACACTCAATCTGTGATGAAATATTCAGCGCAGGATTCATCTCCTGCCTTGAAGGATAAAAGGTACTGATATGAAATTTAAAGGAAAGGTATGGAAATTCGGTAAGAATATTGATACTGACTTGATAATTCCTGCCCGCTATCTCAATACATCTGATCCTGAAGAACTTGCCAGGCACTGCATGGAAGATGCAGATCCTGAATTTTCATCCAAGGTACAGCCAGGAGATATTATTGTGGCGGACACCAACTTCGGATGCGGTTCTTCCCGTGAACATGCGCCTATTGCCATAAAGGCTGCCGGTGTAGCCTGTGTTATTGCCCCCAGCTTTGCCCGCATATTTTATCGAAACGCCTTTAATATGGGGCTTCCTATTTTTGAATGTAAAGAGGCTGTAACCGCAATAGATGAAGGCGATGTGGTTGAGGTGGACGCAGGCAGCGGCACTATTACCAATACGACAAAGGGTGTCACAGTTCATGCCCAGCCGATTCCTGAGTTCATGCAGGAACTTATAGCTGACGGCGGACTCATCCCCCATGTTATGAAAGGCAAATAAAATATTACAGGAGGAAAATAATGACTACATATAAGATTGCGGTAATTCCAGGCGATGGAACCGGCCCTGAGGTGGTTACCGAGGGTGTGAAGGTGCTTGAGGCAGCGGCCTCAAAGTTTGGCTTCGCCCTTGATATGACATGGTATGATTACGGCGGAGACCGTTATCTCAAGACCGGTGAGGTGCTTCCTGAGGGCGCAGTAGAGGACCTTAAGCAGTATAAGGCAATATATCTGGGCGCCATCGGCCATCCAGATGTTAAACCCGGTATCCTTGAAAAGGGTATTCTGCTGGCGCTTCGTTTTGCCCTTGACCAGTATGTGAATCTCAGGCCGGTTATCCTGTATCCTGGCGTGGAAACTCCTCTTAAGGACAAGGGCCCTGAGGATATTGATTACGTTGTTGTTCGTGAGAATACAGAGGGCCTTTATGCAGGCGCAGGCGGATCGCTCAAAAAGGGCACACCAGATGAGGTTGCTGTGCAGGAGTCCATTAACACCCGCAAGGGAGTTGAGCGCTGTATCCGTTTTGCCTTTGAGTACTGCCGCAAGCGCAACAAGAAGAAACAGGTAACACTCTGCGGAAAGACCAATGTCCTTACCTATGCTTTTGACCTGTGGGAGCGCACCTTTTACGAAGTTGCCAAGGAGTATCCTGATATAAAGACCGATTACGCCCATGTTGATGCAACTTGCATGTGGATGGTTAAGAACCCTGAGTGGTTTGATGTTATTGTTACTGACAACATGTTTGGTGATATCATTACTGACCTTGGTGCCATTACCCAGGGTGGCATGGGCATAGCTGCCGGCGGCAATATAAATCCCGAGGGTGTCTCCATGTTTGAGCCAATCGGAGGTTCAGCCCCGAAATACACCGGCAAGAACGTGATAAATCCCATGGCAGCAATATGTGCTGGCCAGATGATGCTTGACTATCTGGGTGAAACAGAGGCTGCAAAGGCGGTTGAAAATGCTGTGCGCAAGGCAGTAAGCCAGGACCTGAAGAGCCTGTCAGCAGGCAAGATGGGTTATTCCACCTCTGAGGTTGGTGACCTTGTGGCTGGATATGTGAAAGAGGGGTAACAGGTAAAATGTCACGAAAGTTTAATGTGGCTGTGGCTGGTGCCACCGGTGCGGTGGGCCAGATGATGATTAAGGTGCTTGAGGAAAGGGATTTTCCTGTAAATGAGATCCGTTATCTGGCATCTGAGCGTTCCGAGGGAAAGGAACTTGCCTTCAAGGGTGAAAAGGTGGTGGTTCAGAAGCTTGGCCACGACTCCTTTGATGGAATAGATATTGCTCTCTTTTCCGCTGGTGGAGGCAGGAGCCTTGAGTATGCCCCGTCTGCCGCAAGTGCAGGGGCAGTGGTCATAGACAATTCAAGCGCCTGGCGCATGGACCCTGAAGTGCCCCTGGTTGTGCCTGAGGTAAATCCCCACGCCGTTGCCGGCTACACCAAAAAGGGCATTATTGCCAATCCCAACTGCTCCACTATTCAGATGGTTGTTGCTCTCAAGCCTCTGCATGACTATGCAGGCATAGAGCGTATTGTGGTCTCCACGTACCAGGCAGTTTCCGGGACAGGCCAGAAGGCAATTGATGAGCTTGAGGCTGAGGTAAAGCAGTGGGCAGCCGGTGCAGGTCAGGGCAAGGGCGCCAAGGGATTTGCTGGTGATTATGAGTATAGTGCATACCCGTACCAGATCGCATTTAACTGCCTGCCTCATATAGATGTGTTTACTGAAAATGGCTACACAAAGGAAGAGATGAAGATGGTAAACGAGACCAGGAAGATCCTGGAGGACGATTCCATCAAGGTCTCTGCTACCACGGTCCGTGTCCCTGTTTTTTACAGTCATTCAGAGTCCGTCAACCTCAAGTTTGGAAAACCTGTAAGTGCAGACAAGGCAAGGGAGCTTCTCGGGGCTGCCCCTGGTGTAAAGGTGGTGGATGATGTATCAAAGAATATCTATCCCATGCCA
>JALWJV010000385.1:0-2513 GCA_026996955.1 Deltaproteobacteria bacterium | reverse complement strand
CACCAATGCTGTTCAGATTGCAGAACTGATGGTTGAGAAATATCTTTGATTTTTGCTATATCGCTAGTTAAAAAGGCGGGTTTTTAAACCCGCCTTTTTGCGTTATTGGTACTGATTTTTCGAATTGTTTAGTATTCCAGAGTGCTATTGGCAAGGTTAGTGGATAGAGCCGATAACCATTACCGTTAGTCGCCACTCATAATACAGAGCAACCCTCCATTAACGTTAACACGAAATATCATGTCTGCTATTCCATCATTATTGATGTCCGCCGTGTCAAAAAATACCAGGTTACCTATGTAATTCATAAGTGTTATTGGGCCATTGAGCGTGTAACCATCCAATATCCATAGCTCATACACACCAGCATCGGGATTCAGCGTTACAATGTCATTAAGGCCATCCCCATTGAAATCTCCAGACGATGTTATAACGGTGCTGCCCTGGATAAGGTCTTGATAAGGGTTTTCTAATCCCTGCATTATGTCAAAATCCACATTGTGGGTGTTCAGTGTTACAAACATGTTATAGGAAGGGTTGATGTTTAGCAGCAGGTCTGCAGTACCATTGCGATCATAATCACCAATGCCTGTAAAAACTATTAGTGGATTGTTAATGAAAAGGGTACTTTGGGATGTGTTAAGCAGCCCATTGCCGTCAAATAACCAGAAGGTGAGTAACCCTGTTTTGCGATCGTGGTATAAGAGATCATTGTAACCATTACCGTCAAAATCAGCTGGTCCTAAAATTTCTCCATCTTCCATTTCAAGGCCATTAACTATAATCTCATGATCAATGCCCTGATATGACGTGAAATTTATTGCCAGTCTCCCTGTTTGTCTGTTTATCATTATTAGGTCATCATAGCCGTCAGCATTCATGTCGCCGCATCCAAACAGCTGCCAGCCATTTGTAATTGCCTCCACGTCCATGCTTTCAGATAAACTGTTGTTGTCAGAGAAGCTGTACCAGAGTGAAGGCTGGGTCAACTGTGTTCCGTCTGAAAGGGATACATAAAATCCATCGTGACCCAGGAAAATAACATCTTCATAGCCGTCACCGTTTATATCCCCGGTGGCTGCCTGAACTGATGAGCTGTTTCCTTCCTCGCCAGCAACACTGTCCAGGTAAACCAAAGAATATGAGTATGATGGGAATTGTTCGCCGTTGTCTGTTGCCTTGTCAGCTCCTTCATCTGCGATCGTCTTTATTATTTCATCTGAGAATTCGCTTTCCTGATTTGCAAGGTCAAAGGCAGTAATTGCAAAGTAATATGTGTGACCAGCCTCAAGACCTTCTAGTGTAAATGAGCGTTCAACAGGATAATGTGCCGTGTCAGAGATGACCTTGCTGTGTGAGTAGGCCTTTTCATCTTCAGTGCGCCAGTAGATTACATAGCCTGCGATATCAGGTTCTTGGTTGCGATTCCAGGAGATAGTAACACTGGCAGACCATGCAGGCTGAATAAAAATTACAAGTGCAGCAAACAGAATTAAAGGCACCAGGTGGATGTTTGTTGGATAGTATAGTGTCAGCTTGTGGTTCTGTCTCATTGGTTTAGTTAGGCTGTGAAGGCATTCGTCTGTGTTTGAAATCAGACAGTTCTTAGGGCAGTTCAAAATCTCCTAGGCAGCCTCTGTTAATACTCCTCATTGGTGGTTTTAAAATTTCATACTTGAAAGCAAAAAGTATGCCACAAGAATGTTAATATTTTTATTTGTAATAATAAATAGTTAGGTGTGATGGTATGTGGGTTGTGAAAAGTGTTGAAGGGTATTTCATGCACTTGAACTCTTCAAGGGAGCAAAATAGTGTGCCGAGATTAAGGACGGCTGCGGTACGAAAATTTTACTCAGTTGTCAAAGGTTTGACGGAAAACGGGTTTCTCTCGATACTAAAACATTAAAGTGTCGGTTTTACAACATATCGAACATGCCACTTGAGTCTTGCCTGCACAAAAAAGCATTTTGTTAACTATCTGAAATAATAGTATAAAATTTTAAGTTGTAACTTAACGTAGTAATAAATTATCTTGTTCGTCAGTGGGTTGTAACTTTCCGAAATCCTGACATTCTTTATTGCTGCACAATATGTTGACGAATCGAGGCTGTTTTTACGATATGTAGTATTTGTGCAGTATCTATTTATTTTTTCCTGAATCCCGGCCAATTTTCCCCCTGATTACTGGCACATGTGTTGCTAATTATCTTTAAGACGTATGCATCTTTGGCATAATGGGCTGTGACCGCAAAATTGGTGTTTTAGTGTATCTCTCCGGCTTTTAGCCTTTAACTGACAGGAAATATCCATGGCAGATAAACAGACAAATGAAGATGTTGAAGTGAAGGGTGAGGCCAAGAAAAAGCCGATCCTCCTCTTTATCATTATTGGTGTTGTAGTGCTTGCGGCCGCAGGGGGTGGAGCCTTTTTCTTCCTGTCCTCATCTCCAAGTGATGAGGAAATTGCCGCTGAGCTTGAGCAGGAGGCTCAGAAGAAGCGTGAAAAAACTGCAG
>JALWJV010000384.1 GCA_026996955.1 Deltaproteobacteria bacterium | reverse complement strand
GGCATCCAGGGTGGATTTTGACTGGAAAAAGGCTGAGGAACTGTGGCCAAAGATAGAAGAGGAAATTACAGAGCTTAAACAGGCTGTTGAAGGAGGCAAACATGAGAAGATAGAGGAAGAAATAGGCGATCTTCTCTTTACTGTTGCCAACCTTTCTAGAAAACTTGACATAAACCCTGAGGAGGCCCTTCACAGTGCTGTCAAAAAGTTTGAAAACCGGTTCAAAAAGATGGAGAGGATACTTGAAGAACAGGGTACTCCTGTTATCTCTGCCACGTTTGAACAGCTGGATCATGCATGGGAAAAAGTTAAGGGAGAGGTTTAAGGCAGAAACATAATGAGCGTATATCCTGAAAAATTCGGCGTCATAGTAATAGGCGCAGGACATGCCGGCTGTGAGGCAGTCCTTGCCTCTTCCCGCCTTGGCATCTCCACCTGTCTTCTTACAATCAATCTTGATTGTATTGCAGCCATGAGCTGTAATCCTGCAATAGGCGGGCTTGCAAAGGGCCAGCTTGTCCGGGAGATAGATGCACTGGGCGGAGAGATGGGCAGGAACATAGACGCCACAGGAATCCAGTTCAGGAGGCTTAACACATCCAAGGGGCCAGCGGTTCGTGCCACCCGCGCCCAGGCAGACCGGCTTCTGTACAGGCTTAGGATGAAGCAGGTGCTTGAAGCACAGGACAACCTGCAGATACACCAGGCAATGGCAGCAGGGCTTCTTGTAAGAGACGGCAGGGTTTACGGCATTATAACCACCATAGGACAGGAGTTTCATGCAGAGCGGGTCATAGTTACCACAGGCACCTTTCTGAAAGGGGTTATTCACATAGGCATGAACCGTTTTGAGGCTGGAAGGCTTGGTGACCCTCCATCAAACAGGCTTTCACAATCCATTGCTGAGCAGGGATTCCAGATGGGGAGGCTTAAAACAGGCACTCCGCCCCGGCTCGATGCAAAAACAATAGACTTCAGCGTCCTGGACATCCAGGAAAGTGACCCCTCCCCTACCCCGTTTTCAATCTTGACTGACCAGATATCCACACCCCAGCGTCCATGCTACATCACCTATACCAACAGCAAAACCCACAGGTTTATTGAATCAGGCCTTGACCGCTCCCCGCTTTTTGCAGGCGTAATAAAGGGCACAGGTGCCCGGTACTGCCCCTCCATTGAGGACAAGATACACCGCTTTCCGGACAGGGAACGCCACCAGGTATTCCTTGAGCCTGAAGGTCTTGATACTGTTGAAGTATATCCAAACGGCATATCCACAAGCCTTCCCATGGACATACAGATAAAGATGGTCCAGAGCATAAGAGGGCTTGAAAATGCCCGGATAATGCGCCCGGGCTATGCCATTGAATATGACTATTCAAACCCTCAGCAGCTAAGGCCAACCCTTGAAACCATGCTGATTAAGGGGCTTTACCTGGCAGGGCAGATAAACGGCACATCAGGGTATGAAGAGGCAGGGGCACAGGGACTGATTGCAGGGATAAATGCCGCAAGGAGCCTTAGGGATGAGCCGCCGCTGATCCTTGACCGCTCCCAGGCCTATATTGGGGTGCTCATAGATGATCTTGTCACAAAGGGCACAAAAGAACCCTACAGGATGTTTACATCCCGTGCTGAATACAGGCTGCTTCTTAGAGAAGACAATGCCCATGCACGTCTCACCCCCATTGGCAGGGAAATAGGGCTTGTAGATGATGCCTCATGGGAAAGATTTCAGAAAAAGCAGGAGCGCATAAAAGAGACAATGCGCATGCTTCATGAGATAAAGGTAACCCCCAGCAAGGAAACGCAAGATTGGCTTTCTTCCATTGGATCAACTCCCATAAGACAGCAGATCCCCCTAGCTGAACTGCTGAAGCGACCTGAGGTCACCCTTGAGGCAGCATCTGAACTGTTTCCCGTACTGGACGAGATACCTGAGGAGACAAGGTGCCAGGTAGAGATAGAGACCAAGTACCAGGGTTATGTCAAAAGGCAGGAGGAGGAGATAGAAAAATTCCGCCAGTGGGAATCTGTGAAACTTCCTGATGACATTGACTACAGTTCCATCCCGGGGCTTACCAGGGAGGTGGTGGAAAAACTCCAGCGCCAGAGGCCTGATTCCATTGGAAGGGCATCCCGCATATCAGGCATCACCCCTGCTGCAATTACTGCCATAAGGATTCATCTGAAGAAGCTGGGTATTGGTGAAAAAGATAACTGTTAAAGTATCTATTCACGGCATTTGGCACCATACATTAACCGTAACCTGGAGTAGTGAAAATGGCAAAGAGAGAGACATGGAACAGTCAGTTGGGCTTTCTGCTTGCAGCCGTAGGGTCTGCCATTGGCCTGGGGAATATCTGGCGTTTCAGTTACATGGCATACAGCTATGGCGGAGGGGCATTTCTTGTCCCCTACATTACTGCGCTTGTCACAGCAGGAATACCGCTTCTGATCCTTGAGTTTGCCATGGGCCATGAACGCGTGGGCTCTGCCCCCCTTGCCTGCCGCAAGATAAGGCCTGGGTGGGAGTGGCTTGGCTGGTGGGCGGTGATCTTCGTAATGTTCGGTATTGTGCTCTACTACATGGTGGTTGTTGCCTGGTGCCTCAACTTCATGATCTACTCATTCTCCCTGGCCTGGGGCAACAACCCGGATACATTCTTCTTCAAAGAATTCCTGCAGGTTGCATCAAGCCCTTGGGAGCTTGGCGGCCTTCGCATGCCCATTGTTGCAGGCCTTGCAGTGGTCTGGCTTATCAACTGGGGCATTGTGTACAGGGGAATTGCAGGAGGCATTGAGCTTGCCAACAAGATATTCATGCCAACACTCTTTATCCTCACTGTCTGCCTTGTAATCTGGGCAGTGAATCTTGAAGGGGCAACAACCGGGCTAAAGGCATACATTACACCTGATTTTTCAAAGATACTCTCACCTAGGGTCTGGATAGACGCCTACAGCCAGATCTTCTTTACCCTGAGCCTTGGATTTGGCATCATGATAGCCTACGCAAGCTACCTTCCCCGTGAGTCCGACATTACCAGAAGTGCAATCCTGACCGCACTTATAAACAGCGGCTACTCCCTGCTTGCAGGCACCGGGGTCTTTGCAGTGCTTGGATTTATGGCTGTATCCCAGGGCAAATCCATCTCAGACGTGGTGTCCCAGAGCATTGGCCTTGCATTTGTGGCATATCCAAAGGCAATAAGCCTTATGCCAGGAGGAAAATTCTTTGGCGCTGTTTTCTTCTTCTGCCTCTTTGTTGCAGGCCTTTCATCATCTATCTCCATCATTGAGGCATTTATCTCAGCTATGATTGACAAGTTTGGCATGAGGCGCCGCCCCCTTGTTACCCTGCTCTGCATTGCAGGCCTTGCTGGCTCCCTTGTATTTGCAACAAAGGCAGGTCTTCTGTGGCTAGATATTGTTGACCACATGCTCACCCACTATGGCCTTGTTGTGGTTGGCATTGGCGAATGTATCCTTACCGCCTGGCTCTTTAATTCAGCACTTTTCAGGGATCACCTGAACCGTGTCTCATCTGTGAAACTGGGCAGATGGTGGGATGTTATGATACGATGGTTTATACCCTTTGTCCTTGGAATCATCCTGCTCAGTGATATCATTGGAGAGATAAAGGAGCCCTATGGAGGCTACTCCTGGCAGGCAATCTTCTTTATAGGGTGGCTGTGGATCCTGGGCACAATATCAGCTGCTCTCTACATTGCCAGAAAGAGATGGCAGGAACGGCCCTACTGATCACCAAAACCATAACATGCAAAACAACACTACCACCCCACTTGCAGAACGGTTAAGGCCCCGCACTCTTGAAGAGTTTGCAGGCCAGGAGCACCTGCTCTCAGAGGGCAAGCTGCTTCACAGCCTGCTATCCAGGGGAAAGCTCCCTTCACTCATACTCTGGGGGCCTCCTGGCTGTGGAAAGACCACCCTTGCCCGCCTCCTTGCCCGGATGACCGATTCAAACTTTGTTGCCTTTTCCGCAGTGCTCTCAGGGGTCAAGGAGCTTCGCGCCATAGTTGAAGAGGCAAAGGAGAATCTCAGGGGCGGAGGGCCCCCAACAGTACTCTTTGTTGATGAAATCCACAGGTTCAACAAGGCCCAGCAGGATGCATTCCTGCCCCATGTTGAATCGGGCCTGATTACTCTGATTGGAGCCACCACAGAAAACCCCTCCTTTGAAATCATCTCCCCCCTTCTTTCAAGGTGCAGAGTGCTTGTGCTTGAACCCTTAAAGGAAGATATTCTGGCTGAAATAATGCACCGTGCATTGACCGATTCTGAAAGAGGTCTTGGAAGGCTTGAGATATCAGTTGATGAACAGGCGGCAAATTATCTTGTAAAAACCGCAGACGGAGACGCCCGTACCCTTCTTAACAACCTTGAACTTGCGGCTGAGCTTGCTGTCTCCTCAAGACCTGAAGGCAAGGGCGCTGTTATTACCCTGAGTACTGTTGAAGAGGCAATACAGCAGAAATCCCTGCGATATGACAAGGAAGGAGATGAACATTACAATCTCATCTCGGCCTTTCATAAAAGCCTCAGAGGGAGCGATCCTGATGCTGCACTGTACTGGATGGCAAGGATGCTGGAGGCAGGTGAGCCCCCGCACTACATAGCAAGGCGGATGATAAGGTTTGCCTCAGAGGATGTGGGAAACGCTGACCCGCAGGCCCTTTCATTAACCATGGATGCGCTCAGGGCCTTTGACTTTTTAGGCAAGCCTGAAGGTGAACTTGCACTTGCCCAGGCTGCCCTCTACCTTGCAACAGCGCCAAAGAGCAACGCTGTTTACACGGCTTATGGCAAGGCACAGAAAGATGCCAGAAAGTATGGTACACTGCCAGTACCGCTCCACCTCAGAAACGCCCCTACCAACCTGATGAAAGAGCTTGGCTATGGCAAAGATTACAAGTATGCACATGATCACAAATCAGCCCTGGTTGAACAGGAACACTTTCCTGCAGAGCTCAGAGAGCGGATATATTATCAGCCCACCACACGGGGCTATGAAAAAACCATAAAGGACAGGCTTGACAAGTGGAGGAAGATACTGGCAAAACGCCGTAAGATCAAAACCTGATATATTTCCCGCAATCCTGTTAGACACATAAGACAAGAAAAAGACATTATGAACTCCATACTCCCCCTGCACAAAACCAAAATCGTTGCCACCATTGGCCCTGCCTCAAACACGCCGGAAATGCTTGAAAAGCTGATCATGGCAGGAATGGGTGTGGCAAGGCTCAACTTTTCACACGGAAAATTCCAGGATCATGCCGAGGTCATAAGGAATGTACGGGCTGCGTCTGAAAAGACAGGGCGAAGGGTTGCTATCATGGCAGACCTGCCTGGGCCAAAGATGCGAATCGGAAATTTTGAGAAAGAACCTGTTTATCTTGAAAAGGGGGCTAGATTTACACTCACCACCAGGCAGGTTGTTGGTAACAGTGAAATTGTATCAATTACAATGAAAGAGCTGCCCGGCGCAGTTAAACCCGGGAACATACTCTTTCTTAATGACGGCCTTGTACAGCTCAGGGTCATAAATTCAGATGATACTGATATAGAGTGTGAGGTTGTAACCGGAGGCATATTGAGATCAAGAAAGGGGCTTAACATTCCTGGAATAGACCTTGGGACAAGTGCCTTTACCCCTCGCGACAGGGAGTGCATGGAGTTTGCCCTTGAAAACGGCGTAGATGCGGTAAGCCAGTCCTTTGTGAGCAATGCCAGGGACATCCACGACGTGCGTGCCGCTGCCAGGGAAAGGGGATTCAATCCGTTTATAATAGCCAAGATCGAACGCTCAAGCATTGTTGAGGAAATAGACAATATAATAACTGCGGCAGACGGAATAATGGTGGCAAGGGGTGACCTTGGCGTTGAAATGCCCATAGAACGGATCGCCCTTGCACAGAAATTCATTACACGGCGGGCAAACATACATGGCAAACCGGTGATTACCGCTACCCAGATGCTGGAATCCATGACTCACAATCCAAGACCAACCAGGGCAGAGGCAACAGATGTGTCAAATGCCATACTTGACGGAACGGATGCTGTGATGCTGTCTGAGGAGTCGGCAATGGGTGAGTATCCTGTTGAGGCAGTCTCCATGCTCGCAAGTATTGCGCAGGCAGTGGAGCCCTACATCCACATGGGTCAGTTCATGCAGCCTGTAATTGAGGATTCAGGGGCAAAAACTGTGGATATAATCGCATCAAGCGTTGAGAACATCATATCTAAAATGAATGTTGCTGCGGTCTGTACCCCCACTGACAGCGGGGCCACTGCACGAAGTGTGACCAGGTTCAGACTCCCATGCTGGATAATTGCACCAAGTGTAAGCGAAAAGACATGCAATGAGCTCATGTTCTCATACGGGGTGTGGCCAGTACATCAGATGGAAAAACCTGTGAGGTGGGCCAAGACTGTAACAAGATATCTGAAGGAGCTGGGCATTTCAGGTGACTGGGCTGTGATTACTGAAGGGCCTTCAAAAAAGCATCCGGACATGAATCACATGCTTGAGCTCCTGGATCTGAACAGATAACTTCGTCAGTAACTGTTCAAAATAAAGGTTTGTGAATGGTCCTGTTTTTCCGTTCCGGTGAAGAATTTCTTGTTTTTCTAAGGCTCGCTACGCCAAAATCGCGAAACTCGCTCGTGCCTCGCTCAGACAGACGCGATTTTTTGGCTGCGCTTCGCCAAGAAAAACTACGAAATTCTTCATAGTCACTCCAAAACAATACCATTCACTGCGCTGAATAGATACCTTGGTCAAAACATCAAAGATGCACCGGAACCGGATCAACATCCCATATTTCCCTGGCATATTCCAGAATGGTTCGGTCACTTGAAAACTTGCCCATATTGGCAGTATTCAGAATGGACATACGCACCCACTTGCGCCTGTCAAGATAAGTACGCTCCACTTCAGCCTGTGTCCTGATATATGAATCATAATCCGCCATTACCATGAAGTAGTCTCCCTGGTTCAGCAAGGCATCAACTATGGGCTGGAACAGGCCAGGCTCGTGGGGACAGAAAACATTGCTCTGTATCTGGTCAATGACCTTACGAAGCTCAGGCGTGGAATCATATATCACACGGGGATCATGGCCATTCTGCCATTTTTCTTCAACATGTTCTGCGGTCATGCCGAATATAAAGATGTTCTCCTCACCAACCTCCTCCATGATCTCGACATTTGCCCCGTCCAGCGTACCGATTGTAAGGGCTCCGTTAAGGGCATACTTCATGTTGCCTGTTCCCGATGCCTCCATCCCGGCTGTTGAAATCTGCTGGGACAGCTCTGCTGCAGGTATTATGTACTCGGCAAGGGAGACCCCGTAATTTTCAGGAAATACCAGATTGAGCCTTCCGGCAGTGGCAGGGTCCTGCTCAATCATTTTTCCAACTGCAAGTGCAAGCCTTATAATGAGCTTGGCAAGATAATAACCAGGTGCGGCCTTTCCGGATATGAGCACGGTGCGAGGCACAAAGTCCTGATCCTTGCCCTCACGAAGCCTGTTATACAGTGTTATGACATGAAGTATATTAAGAAGCTGCCTCTTGTACTCATGGATACGCTTTGTCTGACAGTCAAGCATCAGCTCAGGATCTATTATAATACCCTGCCTTTCCCTGATATATGAGGCAAGCCTCTCCTTGTTAAGCTGCTTTACTTCATACCAGCGCTCCTGAAACGCTGGATCATCTGCAAAAGAGACGAGTCCCTTAAGCTCATCAAGATCCCTGGTCCAGTTGTCACCAATGGCGCTTGATATCAAGAATGAAAGGGGAGAATTTGCCTTTTTGAGCCACCGCCTTGGAGTAATGCCATTTGTCTTGTTATTGAACTTTTCCGGATAAAATTCATAGAAATCCCGAAGCACGCTCTTTTTGAGAATCTCCGTGTGGAGTGCAGATACACCGTTTACCGAATGGCTTCCCACTATTGCAAGGTGCGCCATTCGGATCATGGGCTCATGCCCATCCTCCACAATGGACATCCTTGCAAGTTTTTCGGTATCCCCGGGATATTTTGCCTGAACATCCTCCAGGAACCTGCGGTTTATTTCATATATTATCTCAAGATGTCTTGGAAGCAGATTGGATAAAAGGGAGATTTTCCACTTTTCAAGGGCCTCTGGAAGAACAGTATGATTGGTATAGGCAAAAACCTTAACGGTAATATCCCATGCATAATTCCATCCCAGTTTTTCAATATCCATAAGAAGCCGCATAAGCTCAGGCACTGCAAGGGCCGGATGGGTGTCATTCAACTGAATTGCCACCTTTTCAGGAAGCCTTTTCCAGTCATCATTATCCTGCCTGAACCGTGCCAGGATATCCTGGAGAGAGGCTGAAACCAGCATGTACTCCTGCTTGAGCCTCAGCTCCTGTCCCTGCAGCATGTCGTCCTGGGGATAGAGAACTTTGGAAATATTTTCAGAAAGCGCTTTGTCCTGACAGGCCCTGATGTAATCACCGTGGTTAAAGTAGTTAAGATCAAACTCCTTTGTAGCCTTGGCAGAAAAAAGCCTCAGTGTATTTACAGTATTGTTTCTGTACCCTGGCACTGGCATATCATAGGGAAGGGCCTGGATATCATGGGTATCAACCCACCTGAAACGAAGCTCACCGTCTTGGTCCCGGTACGGCTCACTTCTTCCATAATACTGAATTCTGAAGGTATATTCAGGCCTTACGATCTCCCATGGGTTGCCGAGCCGCAGCCAGTTGTCCGGCTCCTCTATCTGCTGCCCATCCCTTATCCTCTGATTAAACATTCCATGCTCATAACGTATGCCGTAACCGTAGCCTGGCAACTCAAGCGTTGCCATGGAATCAAGGAAACAGGCAGCAAGCCTTCCAAGCCCGCCGTTTCCAAGCCCTGCCTCAGCCTCCCTTGCCCTTATCTCCTCAAGGTCAAGCCCCAGTTCATACAGGGCCTGATAACATTCATCATACAGGTGCAAATTTACAAGGCTGTTACCAAGTGAGCGTCCAATCAGAAATTCAAGGGACAGATAGTAGATCCTCTTGGTGGAGGGGTTGGAGTAATAGGCCTCCCTGGTAGCTATCCAGCGGTCAATCAGCCTGTCTCTTACAAGCATGGCAAGGGCCATGTACCTGTCATGTCCGGTTGCATATTCAGGCACCCTGGCCTGAGTAAAGGCAATATGGTTAATAAAGGAAGTCTTGAGAGATTCGATGTCAAATCCGCGCCTTTCGTCCCTTTCAGCAGGTGGATTCCCCTTCTTGTTATCATCAGCCATGTTTCATTACCTGTTTTTGTCTCTGATTAAGGTATATTGCATCAGCATCGTACCTGAATTGAGCGTTTCAAAAGTTTAAAAAAATGGTTTTATACGATATTAAAGGGAGTTACATGTATCATAC
>JALWJV010000383.1 GCA_026996955.1 Deltaproteobacteria bacterium | reverse complement strand
GTATCCCGTTATCCCCCATACACTTGGGATTGAACTTATTGACAGGGAAACAATGTACGAGTCATTCCAGAACCTGGGGCCTGAGGTGTTTGTATGAGTGACAGAGATGCCGTTGATCTCATAAGGGAAAAAAGCTTTATGGGCCAGGACTTTCTTGTGTGGCTCTGGTTCAAGGCGGATTCACAGGGGGATGTTGTGAGCATGCTGGATGGGCATGATGTGGGCATCTCCTTTGAGCGTTTCATGACGCTTGAGGGGGGCGAGGGTGATGCCCATGAGACTGTAACCTGCAGGGGGCTTCGTGCAGAGTTGCAGGAGGCAAAGACCGCTCTGCAGTCCGGTAAAAAGATCACAAAGGCACACATACGGCTGTCCCTTGATGACCTGCAGTGGAAGTTTACCATTGATGCTGCGACCCTTGATATAAGCAGCCTCAAGGTGCCCAAAACCGTTGAGGCTGGTGCTGAAGAGGGTGACAGCCTGTCCTTTGAGGGCAGGGTCCTTGAGCGGACCTACATGATAGAGCAGGCTGTAGAGGCAGTTGACCTTTTGTTCAAGACTTATCTTTACACAAGGCTTGATGCTGCAAAATGGGCGGAAGAAAAACGGGCATTGAGGGAGTGGATATTCAGAAACCCTTAAACCTCCTACTCATGGTGCAGTGCCAAAATTCTCAGCAAAAGTTTGCAAGGGCAAGGCATCCGGATTAATTGCAACAAGGGCTGCATCCACACCGTCAACGTCACCATCCCTGTCAAGATCACCCGCAAGTTCAGGTATTTCCACACTGATGGAGATTGCCGGAGATGGAGTCCCACATGCCTCCTCACTGCATGGAATAACCCTGTAAAGATATGTGCCGTTTTCCCTTGATTTAATCTCCATATTCCGTGCATCTGCAGACAAATCCATTATCTCCTGCCACTGCGGAAGGGCAGATGACGTAATCTCGATATTGTCCAGCCATACTCCGCCATAAGGCTCAGGGTAGTAGGAAAATGGATTTGCCGAGGTATCAATGCGGAAACGAAGCAGGAGGGGTGTGCCTGCATATGCTTCAAGGTCAGCGGAATAATTCGCCCAGTTCCGTGATGCTGTTTTATCAAGCTGCAGCAGGGAGTTCCAAGTGGTGCCGTTATCTGTGGATACTTCAAGGTGCAGCACCGCATCTATTACCACCACTTTTGCCTTAAAAAATACCATGCTCGCCGCCTGTGGAATAAAGGGATCTGTCAGGGTCAGCCTGGGATTAACCCTTTTGTCAGGCGGGAAGTAAAAACCGGTACCCTCAAACCCTTCATCAACACTCGTCCAGCCTGAGGCGGCATACCATGAACTGAACGTATCTGCGGTATCAAGAAAATCAGATTCTGCATAATTTGCCTCGAGCACCCTAAATCCTGCAAGAACTGCATCATTAAATGCGGGAAATTTCCAACTAATAGGAAAGTTACCGTCATTGTCAGGAGAAGAAGGCGGGTCATTCATGATGGCTGTAAAAAGCGGTTTAATGCCGGTAATGATCTTACGGATACCGCCTCCAGCAGGGAATGCATCAAGGTTGTACCAGCCATTGTTGTGCCCGCCCCAGCCGTAGTTTACGTGAAAGACAGCAGGAGATACTGAGCGATTGATTCCGTCAATCACAACTGCATGCCAGTCAAGCCCTGCCAGAACCGGAAGTCCTGCATCAATATTGTTTTCAACAAGAACATTAAACTGGTCAGGGTCGTCATGTACCGTGCCGGAGTTATAGTAGAAGTAGTTTTCAACAGCGTTGTTTGCCGCCTCAAGAGAGGCAGATGAGCCATCATTGGAATAGTCCATCTCTACAGAAACGCCAAGTTCAAAGAGGAGTTCTGAGACTGCCATCTCTGAGTCATAGGGCTCTTCTCCCCAGGGATCATAGCTGCCCTTCATAAGCCCCCATTCATATGCATCAGAAAATACGGCAGACAGCTCTGTGCCATTCCATGAGTATGAGTGACTCCCATTCCCTCTGGGCGGCCAGTTAAAATACTTCATGACCTGCCCTGTTGCAGTTGCAACGCAACCGGTTGGCATGTGACCGTCATAGTACTCTGTGGCATCAGGATCAGGTGGGCAGAGCTCATTATAGTGATTGTTCTGGTTCCATTCCAGTTCACCAAGCAGGGGACCAATTACCGGGTCGCCTGCAAGGAATTCTGTGTTAGAGGCTGTTACATTGGAGGAGACATCCATGTAAGTATCAGCAGCGATGGTGTTTGAGGGGACGGGTCTGTTCCCGTTTTCAAGAAGCTTCTTCCACGCATTGCGGTGAGCGTTAATTTTCTGCTGAATCTGATTCTGGGTATCAGAGAAATGCTTGTTTGACCTGACAGCTTTGATAATTCCTGCCATGTGCCGTAAATCAGCTTCAAGAAGGGCACGGAATGTATTTGCCCTGTCTTTTGAAAGGTCCAGATTATGTTTTGCACTGTAGGCAATTACAGGCGGCATGGTATCATCACCTGAAATTATCATGTAGCCTGAAGGATAAAGCAGTGCCTTGTAGGCAGGGGCATAATCATTATTACGGTCAAGGGACAGAGGCTCAATGGAGAGTACCCTGAAGGGAACAGGGTTTTCCTGCACAGCCTTTAAGAAAATCTCATCTGTTGCAATGCGCTGCCGGGCAACCTTTAATGCCATGTCCCTGGTTATAGGGGCTGCCAACAGTTCAAAGGTTGGGGTAAAGAGCAGGCAAGGTGTTAGAAATACTATGAAACATAAAAGCGAATGAAATTTTTCAGTAAATTGGGTTTTGTCAGTCATGATATTATTTATCGTTGTGAGTTTATAGTGGAACGGTCATCCAGAATACAGCGCCGGCATTTTCTTTAAGTGCAAGTTGTGATGGAGGCGGGCTCTCTACCCATATCTTTCCTCCGTGTGCATTGATGATTTCCCTTGCAATAGCCAGGCCAAGACCTGCACCGCCTTTTTTCCGTACTGTTTGAATCTGATAGAACTTGTCAAAAATTCTGCCCTCATCTTCAGGAGATATACCTGGTCCGCTGTCAATCACACCGATTCGGCACCACCTTCCCCTGTCTTTGATGGTTTCTACGGTGACCATGACCTGACTGCCCCTGGGACTGAACTTAATGGCATTGTGCAGTATGTTCATAATGGCCCTAAAGATGCGTTCCTCATCAACCTGTGCGGTGAAATCACCCTGCTGTTTCTTAAGTGTGACGGTTATGTTTTTTTCAACGCCAATAGGCTTTACTGTCTCCACCACCTCTTCCACAGTCTTTGAAAGGTCATGATTTTTTTTCTCAATTATCTCAAGCCCTGCCTTGAGCCTCGAAAGCTCAAGTATCTGGTCAATAAAGCCGCTAAGCCGCTTCATGCTTGAGTTCAGCACATTGACAAGTTTTTGCTGCCTGTTGTTAAGGTTGCCGATATCCGGTTCTCCAAGCAGTTTTGCAGCCTCAACCATTGCCGCAAGCGGGGTTCTGAGTTCATGCCCCATTACGGAAATAAAATCGGATTTCAGGGCGTCAAGTTCCCTGAGCCGTGAAGCCATTACATTAAATGCGCGGGCAAGCTCGGAGAGTTCATCATTTCCCTCCACAGGAATACGGCGGTCAAAGTCTCCGCTTCCTATCACCTCGGTTCCCTCAATCAGCCTGTCTATGGGGCGTTTCAGATAGCGGTAAAGAAGAAACGGGGCAATAAGTGTAAAGGCTACTGCTCCAATAAGCAGAATTAGTGTTATGCGCATGGTACGATCACTGATATTTGAAATATCTGCAAGCTGACGCGCCTGAAGTTCCTGTATCCCGTGCTCAAGGTGTCTTAACTTCTTAACCAGCTCATCTATCATGCCGGTTACAAGAAGCTCATTTACTGAAGAATCTGCGTCTATCTCCTGCAGGGCAATGGTGTTAAAAACCGGCTCTGAAGAAAGAATGGCAAATGTGGACATAGTCTCTGTCTGCATTGAGATGGATTCAACCAATTTCTGGCAGTTGTGATTCTGAACATTTCCAGATATTGTGACAAGGCGGGTTTTCAAAGTATGCAGAACATCATGGAACGCATCGCTCTTTTCAAGGAGTATGCGCAAGGAATCAGGGTCTTCAAAATTAACCCACTGCCTTGCGGATATTCCAATGTCCGGGATCAGGTTACTCAAGCCGGCTATATTTTTGATAAGCTCAACTCCTGTATCTGCAACTGCAGAGGCATAACCGGAAAGTCTGTCCAGTGACCTTATGGATATTACATAGGGAAAGACCATGATAACAAGGAGCATCATGTATCCCACCAGAAGCTTGAAAAAAATCCCGGGTTTTTGCGGTATCAGTTTCATGTCAAGTTTACCATTTCCTGAGCTGAGTATTTCAAGAGCCTAAATCCTGCAATTGGCAAGTTTGCCGGAGATGCAAGGCATCAAGGACGCAGACGTATTATAGCATATTTCAATTCCCTGATAACGCAGCAGATTCGGTAAAATTGCCAATTTTTTACAGCATGTTCTCCGGGTCCACGTCCACCTCAACACGAATGGAAGATGGCACCACCTTATCCTTTTTTTCAAGAATTGCCGAACATAACCCGCGGACCTGGGATAATGCCTGCCCCTTGATAAGCATCTGGCTCCTGTAGCGGTTCTTTATGCGTGCACGGGGCGCAGGTGCAGGCCCTAAAATATCTGCCTTGAAACTGCCTGATGCAAGCTCCCTGGCCATTTTTGCAAGGTTTGCCGCTGCATCCATAACCGCTGCCTTTCTGGCACCGGAGATCCTGAAGTTTATCATGCGTGCAAACGGGGCATATTTAAGCTCCTGCCTGAGGGCTGCCTCCTTCTTGAAAAAGGTTTCGTAGTCCTGTTTGCTTGCAGTCTCAATGGCAAAATGGTCAGCCATCCATGTCTGCACAAGCACCCTGCCCGGGGCATTCCCCCGCCCTGCCCTTCCTGCAACCTGGGTGATGAGCTGGAAGGTTCGTTCTGCTGCGTTAAATTCAGGTACATTAAGTCCAAGGTCAGCCCACAGTATTCCCACAAGGGTAAGTCCTGGAAAGTCATGTCCCTTGGTGATCATCTGGGTCCCGACTATCAGGTCAAGACGCCGGTTTCTAAAATCTGAAATTATGCTGTTAAGCCTTTTTGTAGATGATACCGTATCCCTGTCAATTCGTGCACTTCTTATGTATGGAAAACGGCCTTTTATCTCCTCCTCCACCTTTTCGGTTCCAAAACCCAGAGCCTTTACAGCGGTTCCGCCGCATGAAGGGCATGCAGGAAGGGCCGCTGCCTCAAAGCCGCAGTAATGGCACTTCAGATAGCCTGATGCCCCGGGTAATGCCTTTTGAGATGCATGTAATTTTTTATTTAAAGCCCTGTGCCATGTCATTGTTACATCACAATTGCGGCACCTGAATACATATCCGCACTCCCTGCAGAATATGTAGGTAGCAAACCCCCTGCGGTTAAGAAAGAGAATTACCTGTTCCCCGCGCTCTACAGTCTCCTTGATGGCGGTTTCAAGGCGAGGGGTAAGCCATGCGTCTTTTCCGGAAATACTCTTTTTGTTATAACCGGCCCCGGAAAGCTTATTTTCCTCCTCCCTGCGGTCTATTATCTCAACAGAAGGAAGGCTTCTTCCGGTGATGCGTTCAGGCAGGCGCAGCAGCCTGTACTTGCCGCTTATTGCATTCTGGTAGCTTGAAAGTGAAGGGGTGGCAGAGCCAAGGACAACAGTTGCATTGAAACGCTTGCCAAGGACAAGCGCCATGTCACGGGCATTGTAGCGCAGTTTCTCAGACTGCTTGTAAGAGGGGTCGTGTTCCTCATCCACTATGATAAGCCCGAGGTCATCAAGAGGGGAAAATATGGCAGAGCGGGTGCCAACCACAACAGGGCTCTTTCCTGTACGGATGCGCCACCACTGGTCCCGGCGCTGGGCAACTGTCATACCGCTGTGAAGAACTGACAATAAATCCCCGAACCTTGAAGAAAACCACCCTGTAGTCTGGGCAGTCATCGCAATTTCAGGAACCATCACCAGTACGCTCCGGCCAGACTCAAGGCAACTGGAGGCAGCTCTTAAATAGACCTCTGTCTTTCCGCTTCCTGTTACCCCGTGAAGCAGTATGGGGGAGTAAGCATTGTTAAAAATGGCCTTTTTGATTGAGGAGACTGCAGCAGACTGGTCATCTGTCAGTTTTATATCCGATGAGACAGCCAGGTTCTCAGGCGTAAACCGGCTCCTGCCTGGCTTTGAGCCCTTTTTGATGAGCCGGGATATTGCAGCATCTTTGGGAGACAGAAAGCCTGGAGGAAGGGCTTCAGAAAAGACAAGCCCTGGCGGGTAGAAGTAGTAATCAGCGATCCAGAGGAGAAAATCAATAAGTTGCGCCGGTATCAGCGGGGTTTGGTCTATGAATCCGTAAAGTTTTCTTAGTTTGAACCCTTTTAAGTCGGACTCTTTGGCATCTCCTGTGACAATGCCCACCATCTGCCTCCTGCCTACCGGCACCCGCACCCTGATACCGGGTTCAGGCAAGGGAAGGTCCTCTGGCACAAGGTAGGTCAGTGCCCCTTCTACAGGAAGGGGCACTGCAACATTTACAAGGCGCGCCTTGCTCAATCCTTATTGTCCATATTCTTCAAAAGTTCCCGCAGATAGGAAAGGAAGGGGCCTCCAAGACTGGGATGTGATATGGCATAGTTTACCGTAGCCTTGAGATATCCCAGTTTATCACCTGCGTCAAACCGTTTGCCCTTGAACTTGTATGCGTAGATGCCACGCTCCTTTCGCAGGATGTCCAGGGCGTCTGTAAGCTGAATCTCGCCGCCAATTCCAGGAAGTGTGCGGTCCAGGCAGTCAAATATCTCCGGCCTCAGGATGTATCTGCCAATTACAGCCAGGTTGGAGCGGGTGGTTCCTACAGCAGGTTTTTCCACCATGCGGTGCACCTTGAATACACCCTCCTCCACCTCTTCACCTTCTACAATGCCGTAACGGTCAACCTGGTCATCAGGTACCTCCTGCACAGCAACAACAGCCTCCTGGTATTTTTCAAACACTTTCAGCATCTGGAATACACAGGGGGTGCCGGCATCAACCAGGTCATCTCCAAGGGAAACCACAAAGGGATGGTCACCCACAACGTCCCGGGTAACCTTGACTGCATGGCCAAGCCCCAGGGGTTCTTTCTGTCGTACTGAGACCACGTCGATCAGCCTTGAGATGTGACGTACCTCTTTAAGAAGGTCAAGCTTACCCTTTTGGGCAAGGAAGGATTCAAGCTCAAAGGAGTAGTCAAAGTGGTCCTCAATGGCGCTTTTGCCAGAGGCAGTCACAAGAACTACTTCTGTAATGCCAGAGGCAACCACTTCTTCTACGATGTACTGAATTGTGGGCCTGTCCACTACGGTCAGCATCTCTTTGGGGATAACCTTTGTGGCAGGCAGGAATCTGGTCCCAAGACCAGCCACCGGAACTACTGCCTTTTTTACCTGCATTATGACCTCCCTGATGGTGAATTTTAATCTTCAAGGGTTGAGGTGTCACCGAGCTCCATCCCAAGCTCCTGTGCCTTGAGCAGGCGCCTCATTATCTTGCCGCTCCTTGTCTTTGGTAGCTTATCCACAAACTCCACCTCACCTGGAGTTGCAATTGGCCCCAATTCATGCCTCACATGCCGGACAATGGATTTTCTCAGGCTGTCCGAGGGCTCCTTGCCAGAGATAAGCACAACATATACCTTGATGGTCTCGCCCTTTATCTCATCTGGCAGACCTATTGCCGCAGCCTCCGCAACAGAGGAGTGGCTGACAAGTGCGTTCTCCACATCTGCAGTACCGATACGGTGCCCTGCAACATTCAACACATCGTCAGAGCGGCCAAGAACAGAAAAATACCCGTCTTCATCACATACTGCCACATCACCTGTGAAATAACAGCCAGGTATTATGTTCCAGACCTCTTCATACTTCTCCCTGTTGCCATAGATGGTACGCATCATGTAGGGAAGAGGCTGACGGATTACAAGGTTGCCACCCTTGCCTGCCTCGACGGGCTTCCCTGAGCTGTCAACCACGTCTGCAACAACTCCGGGCATGGGCTTTCCGCACCTTCCAGGCTTGGTGGGCATGGAGGGCATGGTTCCAAGCATTGGGGATGCAACCTCTGTCTGCCAGAAATTATCTATACAGTGGCCGTTATTTTCAAGTATGACATCCTGGGCGAAGTTCCATGCCTCAGGGTTAAGCGGCTCCCCTGCACAGGCAAGGACCCTGAGGGTTGAACGATCGTATTTTTCAATATGTTCCTTTCCAAAGCGCATGAACATCCTCAGGGCAGTTGGGGCGGTAAACATAACTGAAACACCGTATTTCTGAACCTTTTCCCAGATTATTCCCTTGTGGGGATAGTCTGGCGCACCTTCACGGATAAGAACGGTTGCCCCGGCACAAAGCGGGCCATAGACAATATATGAATGGCCAACAATCCATCCTATGTCAGAGGTGGACCAGTAAACATCCCTGTCCTTAACATCAAAAAAAGCCCTGGTAAGGTAATAGGTGCCAACCATGTAGCCGCCATGAACGTGAAGGACTCCCTTTGGTTTTCCTGTGGTTCCAGATGTATATAGAATGAAAAGGGGATCTTCTGAATCCATTACCTCTGGCTCACACCTGTTGGACTGGGCATTCAGAAGTTCCCAGAAATCCTCTTCGCCGTCATTAAGCTCAATGGCCGGCTCCTGGCGTCTGAGGACAATAACATTCTCAACAAAGTCAATGTCCTTCAGTGCATCATCAACAGTGGCCTTAAGCCTTACCACCTTGCCGCGCCTGTATCCTACGTCAGCACAGATAACAGTGGTGGCCTGGGAGTCTTCAATCCTGGTCTTAAGCGCCCCTGCGCCCATGCCTGCATAAACCACAGAGTGTACTGCTCCTACACGGGCACAGGCCAGCATGGCAATAGCCCCTTCAATGGTAAGGGGCATGTAGATAACAACCCTGTCTCCCTTTTTGACTCCCTTTGCCTTCAGGGCATTGGCAAACTGATTCACCCTGTCACGGAGTTGCCCATAGGTTGCAACCTGCTCCTCTCCCTCCTCGGAGAGCCAGATCATGGCAACCTTGTTCCGGCGCCATGAATCTGCATGACGGTCCAGGGCGTTGATGGTGATGTTGGTCTTGCCGTTTATAAACCAGCGATGTTCAGGAAGGTTAATTTCCCTGACCCTTGTCCAAGGCTCAATCCACTCAAGTTCCTGGGCTATCTGTCCCCAGAAGCCCTCCGGGTCTCTGATGGAATAGGCATAAACAGAATCGTAATCCTTTATGAATGCTTCCTGTTTCACTCTTTCAGGTGGCTCATGTTTGTCACTTATTTTGGTTAGGGCCTGAATCTGTTCTTCGAAACCGCTCAATGTAGTATCCTCCCCCTGGAAAATTTATATTGCCTAACCGGACGTTAAGTAAGAAAAC
>JALWJV010000382.1 GCA_026996955.1 Deltaproteobacteria bacterium | reverse complement strand
GAGAGATAAACCTCAGGCGCACCAGAGTAAAGGCCCCGTTTAACTCCGTGGTCAAGGAAGAACATATTGACATAGGACAGTACGTAAAGCAGGGAACAAAGGTAGGAACCCTTACAGGCACAGATGTTGCCGAAATCATTGTGCCTGTATCCATTGACGACCTTGAATTTATCAAAATTCCAGGGATGGGGGGAGTTACAGAGGGCTCAGGCGCAGTTGTAAGCGTCAAATCCAAGGACCGTCTCTACACATGGAATGGCAGGGCAGTAAGGCTTCTTGGGGACGTTGACCCAAAGAGCAGGATGTTCAGGGTGGTTGTACAGGTAAAGGAACCGTTCAAATGCCGGGATTCAGGGACTGCATGCAATGTGCGGCTTGCAGAATGGCTCTTTGTGGATGTCAACTTCCAGTGCGGCACGGTTCACAATGTTTATGTCATAAAGCGGGACCTGGTACGTGACAGGGAAACAGTCTGGGTAATGGACAGTAACAGCAGGCTCAGAATCAGGAAGGTAAACATCCTGCGCTACCAGGGTGATACAGCCATAATTGACAGGGGCCTTGAGCCAGGTGACCACGTTGTAATTACACCTGTCACAGGTGCTGCTGACGGCATGCTCCTTAGGACATCGTCGCACAATCCACGGCAGCAGGGGGTATCCGGTTGAAGTCTGCGCTTAGATGGATGGCCCGGAATCATGTGGCTGCCAACCTGCTGATGCTTCTCTTTGTGGTGGGTGGCATTGTCATGATGGGACAGATCCGCCAGGAGATCTTCCCGGAGGTGATGCTTGATGCCATACAGGTCAAGGTGGTGTATCCAGGCTCAACACCTGAGGAGGTTGAAGACGGAATAATCCTCCAGATTGAATCTGCAATAAGGGGAATAGAGGGTATCAAGCAGATAAAATCCGTTGCCGCAGAGGGGTATGGCGTGGTAACTGCCGAGCTCCTCTCCGGTGTCAATGCAGACCGCATTCTCCAGGACATAAAGAGCGAGGTTGACCGCATAATCACATTTCCCGAGGAGGCAGAGGAGCCTGTCATATCCAAGCTTGTCAACCGGAGGCAGGTCCTGTCGGTAATTGTTTATGGAAACCTGTCTGAAAAATCCCTGAGGCAGCAGGCTGAAATCATCCGCGATGACCTCCTTGACCTTCCTGAAATCACCCAGGTCTCCCTTGGCGGTGTAAGGCCGTATGAGATTGACATCGAGATTCCCGAAGAGACCCTGCGCCGCTACGGAATCACCCTGGATGACGTAGCACGCCGAATCCGCCAGGCTTCTCTTGATATTCCAGGTGGTGTAATCAGGACATCAGGCGGCGAAATACTCATAAGGACAAAGGAAAAACGCTACACCGGAAGGGAATACGCATCCATTGGAATCATTACGCTTAACGATGGGACCGAGATCACCCTTGGTGACATTGCAGACGTAAGGGACGGCTTTGCAGATACCGACACCTATGCACATTTTGATGGAAAACCCGCTGCCATTGTCACTGTCTTTCGTGTGGGAGACGAACGCCCCATTGCAATATCAAATGCCGTAAGAAAGTACATGAAACAGAGGGAGGCATCCCTTCCACCCGGCGTTGGCCTTGCGGTATGGCACGACCGTTCCCAGGTGCTTAAGAGCAGGATGCAGCTCCTTGAAAAAAACGCCGTCATGGGCCTTGTGCTGGTCTTTTTCATACTGAGCCTGTTTCTTCAAATGCGGCTTGCCCTCTGGGTCATGCTTGGCATCCCCATTTCATTCCTGGGCGCCTTCTTTATCATGCCTGCAATGCATGTGACTATTAACATGATCTCACTCTTTGCATTTATCATGGCGCTTGGAATGGTTGTGGATGACGCCATTGTGGTGGGGGAAAACATATTTGAACACCGCCAGCGTGGTGAGGGCCTTTCAGAGGCTGCAATAAACGGGGTAAGCCGGGTTGCGCTCCCTGTTACGTTTTCAGTGCTCACATCAATCACTGCCTTTATCCCGCTCATCTATGTGACCGGGGTAATAGGAAAGTTTATAAGCGTTATTCCGCTGGTGGTAATCAGTGTGCTTGCCATATCCCTGATAGAATCCCTTTTCGTGCTTCCTGCACACCTGAGCATGGGCAAGGAGAACAGCCACAATCCCGCAGGGCCGCCGGGCATCTTTGAAC
>JALWJV010000381.1 GCA_026996955.1 Deltaproteobacteria bacterium | reverse complement strand
GTTTTTACTTCTATTTTTGTTTCAGGTTGTTATTCAGTTAATTTTTTTCATGGTTTTTTTCACTCAACTTGTCTTTAAGAAATGGCAAGGGGTGTACCACTCTTGCAGGGGATCCGTTTTCAACAACAGGAAGGGAAGGTTCCCCGACGCGATACCAAGGGGGAAAGCGGGATTTTTTCAAAATTAAAAAAATCTTGATTTTTCAAGGTTTGCTACGCTACAATCGCAGGTTCAGTTCATGGTTGGGCACATGCTCCAAAATTTGAATTTAGCGATTCAGGTAATAACAACTTGGTTGAGATATACAGAAAGGAAACATCATGACTTTTCAGGAGCTTATAATAAGGCTTAATAACTATTGGCAGAGGCAGGGATGCCTGCTTCTTCAGCCATACGACATGGAGGTCGGGGCTGGCACCTTCCACCCTGCGACCTTCCTGCGTTCCCTTGGATCAGAGCCCTGGAACGCTGCCTATGTGCAGCCTTCCCGCAGACCCACAGATGGCAGATACGGAGACAATCCCAACAGGCTTCAGCATTACTATCAGTACCAGGTGGTTCTGAAACCCTCGCCGGAAAACGTACAGGAGCTTTACCTTGACAGCCTTGCGGAGTTCGGGCTTGACCTGACCAGACATGACGTGCGTTTTGTGGAAGATGACTGGGAATCCCCTACTCTCGGGGCATGGGGACTTGGCTGGGAGGTATGGCTGGATGGCATGGAGATAACCCAGTTCACCTACTTTCAGCAGGTGGGGGGAATAGATGTCAAACCGGTGACTGCTGAAATTACCTATGGCCTTGAGAGGATTGCCATGTATCTCCAGGGTGTTGACAACGTATATGACCTCAAGTGGAATGATTCAGTACTCTATGGCCATGTGCATCACCGGGACGAGGTGGAATTTTCAACCTACAACTTTGAGGCCGCAGGGGTAGATGCCCTGAAATCAATGTTTGATACGTTTGAATCCGAATCCCTGAAGCTGCTTGATCAGGGGCTTGTGCTCCCTGCCTATGACCTGTGCCTCAAATGTTCCCATACATTCAATCTGCTTGATGCAAGGGGCGCCATCAGTGTGGCAGAGCGTACCGCATACATCGGAAGGGTCAGAAAACTTGCCAGAGGGGCTGCCCAAGGCTATGCCGCAAGCCTTGAAAAGGGCAATGATGATGAAACGCTTAATAATGATGCACAGGGAGGTAAAGAGTGATGCCAGGCAAAAGAAATCTCCTTTTTGAAATTGGAGTGGAGGAACTTCCTGCAGGTTTTCTCTTTCCCTCTCTGGAGCAGTTAGGCAGATTGGCCAAAGAAAACCTCAGAGAGAAAAATCTGGAATTTGATTCTGTATCCACCCTTGGAACTCCCAGGCGCATGACCCTTCTGGTTAATGGCCTTATTGAAAGACAGCCTGATGTACAGGAAAAGATTGTGGGACCTGCAGCGCGTATCGCTTTTGATGAGGACGGCAAGCCCACCAAGGCAGGGGAAGGCTTTGCCCGTTCAAAGGGGCTTGATGTCAGTGAGCTCAGGGTAGAGAAGACAGACAAGGGCGAGTATGTGGTGGCTGAGAGGGTTATCAAAGGCAGGGATACTGCAGATATCCTGGCAGAGATGCTCCCTGATATCCTTAAGGCATTGCACTTTCCAAAATCCATGAGATGGGCAGATCATGATCTACGCTTTGCACGCCCTGTGCGCTGGCTTGTTGCCCTGTTTGGAGATGATGTCATAAAATTCAGTGTTGCAGGGGTTGAATCCGGCGCTGAGAGCAGGGGGCACCGTTTCATGGCCCCAGGGCCTGTAAGTTTCAAGGCAGATGTTGACAGCTATCTGTCTGCACTTGAAGAGGCATTTGTTATTGCTGATCCTGATGAGAGGCGTAACAGGCTGCTTGAGGATGCCAGACGTGCCGCAGAGGAACAGGGCGGTCAACTCCTGGAGGACGCCGATCTTTTGGAGTTAAACACCAATCTTGTTGAATTTCCCTCTGCAGTCTGCGGTAAGTTCGACACCAGTTTCCTTGAGCTTCCGGAGTGTGTGCTTATCACATGCATGAAGGAACACCAGAAGTATTTTGCTGTCCAGGACAGGCAGGGAAGGCTCATGCCCAACTTTGTAGCAATCAACAACACCAGGTCGCCGGAACCTGACCTGGTAACCCAGGGCCATCAACGGGTGCTCAGGGCAAGGCTCAGCGATGCTGCCTTCTTCTTCCAGGAGGATACAAAGAGGAAACTTGAGGATTTTGTACCTGAGCTTGCAGGCATGATCTTTCATCAGAAGCTTGGCACCCTCCTTGACAAGACACGGAGAATACAGGAGCTTGCCCGGTTCGTGGCAGCAGAAACAGCGCCTGAACATATTGAAACAGCCCGGCGAGCAGCATGGCTATGCAAGGCTGACCTGCTCACCGAAATGGTCGGAGAGTTCCCCACCCTCCAGGGCATAATGGGCATGGAGTATGCTCGTCTTTCAGGCGAGCCTGAAGATGTAGCCCTTGCCATATCCGAGCACTACATGCCGGTCAAGTCCGGTGCCGAACTTCCCTCATCTCCCGCAGGGGCAGTGGTAAGTATTGCTGACAAGGTTGATACCATCTGCAGCACCTTTGCCATCGGACTTCGCCCAAGCGGTACCCAGGACCCGTACGCCCTGCGCCGTCTTGCCCTGGGTGTCCTGCATATCCTTGAAGGGGGAAAACAAAGGCAGGGAATGCCCCTTTCAATCCCCGACCTGATAAAACAGGCGCTGCTGGTGCTGGGCGAGCAGCTTCCGGATATCTCTGCAGAACTCAAGGATGAGATAGTTGAATTTTTCAAGGTGCGTTTCATTAATGACCTTACAGCCAGGGGGCTTGATGCCGATGTGGTTGAGGCGGCTGTAAGAGCAGGTTTCACCATGCCCCGTGACTGCTTGGAAAGGGCATGGGCACTTAAGGCTGTACGCCAGCGCAAGGAGTTTGAGCCCATAAGCACTGCATTCAAGAGGGTTATGAATATCCTCAAGGATTACAGCGGCGGCATGCCAATAAAGACAAACCTGTTCCAGGAGGCAGAGGAAAAGGCGCTTTATGAGGCATATGCAAGGGTGAAGGCAGAGCTTGGCCCTGTACTTGGCACAGATTCCAGCGGCACCGGGCTTTCCCGAAAGGACTATGAGAAGGCACTGATAATCCTCCTTACATTAAAACCACAGATAGACAGTTTTTTTGACAACGTAATGGTGATGACTGATAATGCCGATATCAAGGAAAACAGGCTTGCCCTTCTGTGGCATATTTCAAGACTGTTTCTCAGGATTGGCGATCTGTCTGTTATTGTTACATCAGACTGATACCCCCGTAATTTCACTAAGGAGGAAAGTTCATGACAAAACGGAATAATCAAGGTGGCATCCTGCTTTTTGCAGGTATCATTTTCCTGTGTCTGTCTTTTATGCAGGGCTGTGCAGAGAAAAAGGCTATTGTGGTGGTAAAGGGCTCTCCTGAAGAAAAGGGTGGGGTTCAGGGTGAGTGCCGTCTTGGTGAATACTGCAAGAGTGTTACTGACAAGCTCTGTTCAGAAGACCTGGAGAAGATAATTGAGCAGGCAGACCTTGATATGTTCCAGCATGATGAACTTTTCAGGCTTATCTGTTCAGGGGACGGCAATCCACAGAGTGTTGAGGAGTACTGCGCATCCCTTCCTGATGAGACACGGCAGAGGCTATACAGGGCATTTGAATATTACGGTTATTATATCAACGGCTATGGCTGATAGGGATACTGATATTGCAGTCTGCAATACAAATCATGTTTAATTTTTAACCGTATGTTTCAATAACTGTATCTATATCAGCGTGGTAAATGGTCTTGTTTTTGAGTGACTTTGAATAATTTCGTAGTTTTTCTTGGCGAAGCGCAGCCACAAAAATCGCGTCTGTTTGAGCGAGGCACGAGCGAGTTTCGCGATTTTGGCGGAGCAAGCCTTAGAAAAACAAGAAATTATTCACCGGAACGGAAAACAAGACCATTTACCAACCTTTATCAACACAACATAATGGTTAATACGCTGAATAGATACATTCAAATCATGTTTAATCACTTACCTAACCTGATAAAATCTATTTACAAAAAGGCTTTCCTGACATGATTGTACCGGTAATTCTTTCAGGCGGTTCAGGTTCAAGGCTCTGGCCCCTTTCAAGGCAGCTTTACCCCAAACAGTTACTTGCCCTCACTGGTGAGCGTACCCTGATCCAGCAGACAGCAAACCGGCTGCTTGGCATGGATGATACCGGGCCTCCCATTATTATATGCAATGAGGAACACCGTTTTCTTGTTGCAGAGCAGATGCAGGAGACAGGTATAAAGCCTGATGCAATAATCCTTGAGCCTGTTGGCAGGAACACTGCCCCGGCGGTTGCCGTGGCTGCCTTTCATGCCATGGACAGGGGTGAGGATCCACTTCTCCTTGTCCTTCCTGCTGATCACATCATAAAAAGGCTGGATGTTTTTCAGGATGCTGTACAGGCAGGGTCTCAACATGCCGAATCAGGCGGGCTTGTGACCTTTGGCATAGTGCCCGAGGGCCCTGAAACAGGTTATGGCTACATCAGAAAGGGGGCTGTTGTAGAGAAATTTTCACACAGGATGGTGAAGGAGGTCTGCAAGGTCGATCGCTTTGTAGAGAAACCTGACAGGGAAACGGCAGAACAGTATGTCAAATCCGGTGAGTACTTATGGAACTCCGGGATGTTCCTGTTCAAGGCTTCGGTGTTCCTGGAGGAGCTTAAAAAGTTCGAACCTGAAATGTTCAAACACTCACAGGAGGCTTACAAGAAGGCTGTAAAGGACTTGGACTTTACCAGACTTGACGGTGAATCCTTTGAGGCATGTCCTTCAGACTCCATTGATTATGCAGTGATGGAGAAGACTGACAGGGCGCTTGTTGTCCCTGTTGATGCCGGCTGGAGCGATATAGGTTCATGGTCAGCCCTCTGGGAGGCAGGCCTTAAGGACAGCGATGGCAATGTGCTTCATGGCGATGTTATTACGCATGATACAAAGGGTTCTTATCTCTACTCCGACAGCAGGCTCATTGCCGCAGTGGGGCTGCGTGACCACATTGTAATTGAAACAGCGGATGCTGTACTGGTTGCGCCCAAGTCCAGGGTCCAGGAGATAAAAACAATAGTGAACTACCTGAAGGGGCAGAATCGCCAGGAGGCATATCTGCACCGGCGGGTTTACAGGCCCTGGGGCTCTTATGAAACCATTGCAATGGGCGACCGTTTTCAGGTAAAGCTAATAACGGTCAATCCGGGTGCTGCCCTTTCACTCCAGATGCACCACCACAGGGCAGAACACTGGATAGTCGTCAAGGGCACGGCAAAGGTAACAAGGGGTGATGAGGAGATAATGCTGAGCGAGAACCAGTCCACCTTTATCCCCCTTGGAATGAAACACCGGCTGGAAAATCCCGGGGTAATTGCACTTGAACTTATCGAGGTACAGAGCGGCTCCTACCTGGGTGAAGACGATATTGTCAGATTTGAAGATGTTTACGGCAGGATAGAGGATCAGAAGGGGGAATAGTGGAGATGCTGGTCCTTGCCGGAGATGTTGGAGGCACCAATACCCGGCTTGCCCTTTTCCAAGGCAGCAGCCTGATTTTCAAGTGGACATGTTCGTCCAGGCAGTACGGAGAGTTTTATGAAGCCCTTGCCGGTTTTATCAAAGATGCACCCATTGACTCACTGGCAGGGCTTGCGGCATGTATTGCAGTTGCCGGCGTAATCGAAGATAGCACAGTTGCCCGGGGCACCAATATACCCTGGGTTATCCGGTGTGACAGAATAAGAGAAGAGACCGGCATCAGGCATTGCACAATAATAAACGACTTTGAGGCAGCAGCCTGGGGTGTCACCGTGCTTGACAGGGAACGCAGCGTTCAGATCGGTGGAAACACCCCGGATCCATCAGGCATCAGGGCGGTGCTTGGTGCAGGGACCGGTCTTGGCGAGGCACTGGTAGTGCCAGGCAGGGACGGAAGTTTTATAATAGTTTCCACAGAGGGCGGGCACTGCGGATTTGCCCCTGAGAGCCCTCAGGAAATTGAACTGCTGTCATGGCTCATGCAGCGGTTTAGCCATGTAAGCGTGGAACACCTTCTGTCCGGCCAGGGACTGGTAAACATCCACACATTTCTTTCAGGAAACCCCTGTTCTTCAATCCCTGATGGCCCGGACCATGACCGCATGGCACCTGAAATAACTGAAAGGGCGCTTGCTGGCACAGATGAACTCTGCATTAAAACCGTTGAGATGTTCTGCCGGATATATGGCTCAGAGGCAGGGAATCTGGCCCTTAAATCTCTGCCATCCGGAGGGGTCTATGTGGCAGGAGGTATAGCACCTGCAATCCTTCCTTTTTTAAAGAGAGGGGATTTCAGAACTGCCTTTGAAGATAAGGGATGTATGAAAAAGGTCTTGAAAAATATACCGCTCCTTGTGGTACAGGAGCCTGATCTGGGGCTGATAGGAGCAGCTGTCAGGGCAGGCATGGACAGCCACATATTACCCTGACAGTCGGCTCTTAAGTGTCGGCTTTCGCACAATTCCTGGCATCAGCCAGGTTTTACAGCCTGCAGGATCGGTATGATCCTACCTTGTACGTCCGCCGCCACGGTTACGCCCGCCAAAACGGTTACGCATTCCGCTCAGGCCAGGCTTTCTCATGTTGCGGAAACGTGGGCCAAGACCCTGGCAGGCCATGTCAGGAGCCTGTCCGGTATTTGTCTCAGGCACCTGCACTCTCCTGCATGGACCAAGTCCGCGGCCCGGACGCCCAGTCCCCCTGGGACCTGTGCCATCCATCATGGGCATATCTATCACCTCCTTTTTTGAGAATATGACTATAATATAATACCCATCAAAAGGATGTCAAGCCGGATTCAGTACGAATTCAAAAGCCAAATCATGTCTGTCCAGCTTCGTGAATGGTTTTGTTTTGGAGTGACTCTGAAGAATTTCATAGTTTTTCTTGGCGAAGCGCAGCCACAAAAATCGCGTCTGTTTGAGCGAGGGACCAGCGAGTTTAGCGATTTTGGCAGAGCAAGCCTTAGAAAAACAAGACCATTCACGAAGCTGGATTGCCCTGAACATGCTGAGAGTTATACCAAACTAAAAATCAACTCATACCACTCCGTGCCTTGATTTCCCTCAACACTTCCGGTCCCTTTCGTACTGACTTCACAGACCAGTCATCAAGCAGGTCGGCCTGTTCTTCATGGGAAAGCTCCCAGATATTCCGGGGAAGCTGGTCCAGTTTTGTGCGAAGCACATACAGGGTTATTGCCACGGTAACCGAGATATTAAAACTCTCGGTAAGGCCTCTCATGGGTATATGAAACAGGCCGTCACACATATCCCTTAACTCCTGGTGCAGCCCCTCTTTTTCTCTGCCAAATACCAGTGCAACAGGCCTGTCAACCTCCACCTGGTCAACAGGAAGCGAAGGATAGCCCTTTGAAGGAGGGTCTGCACCAAGAAGCATATAGCCCCTGTCACGAAGGGCCTGCACACATGCCTCTATTGATGTGTGCCTGTGAAAGGTGATCCACTGTTGAGAACCCTTTGTAACCCCCTTGTTGGGCTTGAAGGGGTTCTCCACCTGGAGCACATGAAGGTCCTGGATACCGAATGCCTCGCAGGAGCGGACCACGGCGCTTATGTTATGAGGATGATAGATGTCATCAAGCACCACGGTAATATGCCTTGTCCTGAGCGCCAGGGCTTTTTTAAGCGTGTTTATACGCTCCCGGGTCAAAAAGGGACGCATGAGTTCTGCATCCCGTTTTCTGCCTGTGGGGGTTTCATCCCTGCCCTCATGGGAATTGATTTGATTTGCTGCCATCAGAGCACCTTTTCTGCAAGCTCCTCCACCTGGTCCACCATCTGGTCGATCATGTCAAGCCCCTGGTTCCAGAAATCAGGGTCATGGAGGTCAATACCAAAGGGCTCCAGCAGCCTGTAGGGCGTATCACTTCCGCCTGCAGCAAGAAGATCAAGGTACTTCCTGACAAAATCTCTTTTCTCCTTTGGGTCTGATGTCTGGCTGTAGATGCTGTACAGGGAGAGCACCAGCAACTCCCCAAAGGCGTATGCGTAAACATAGCCTGGCACATGGATAAAATGGCTTATGTATGACCACCATATTCCGTAATCATCAGTAAGGGTTACACTGTCTCCAAACATGGCCCGCTGGGTTTCCAGCCAGAACTCCATGAATTTTTCCTGGGACAGCTCGCCTTTTTCACGCCGCCACGTATGAATGGCATTTTCAAAGCGGTTCATTGCAATCTGCCTGAATACAGTGGCAAAGATGGATTCTATCTTTGAGGAGGCAAGCCCCAGCCGCTTTTTGTCCGAGTCCAGTTGCTCAAGAACGGATTGAAATGTGAGCATTTCACCAAATACAGAGGCGGTTTCTGCCAGGGTAAGAGGGGTGTCTGAATTAAAATATCCCTTACCGGATGCCAGGACCTGGTGTACCCCATGCCCAAGTTCATGTGCCACTGTTTCAACATCCCGGAGGTTTCCAGTATAGTTTACAAGCACATAGGGATGTGCTGAAGGCACTACCGGATGGGCAAAGGCACCGCTGGTTTTACCGGGCTTCACCCCGGCATCAATCCACTGTCTGTCAAAAAACATGGATGCTGTCTCTGCCATCTCGGATGAAAATTTTGCGTAGGATTCAAGCACTGTCTTTCTGCACTCATCCCATGTTACCGTGTCATCCGGAAGGAATGGAAGCGGGGCGTAGCGGTCATAGTCAAAGAGCTGGTCAACTCCCAGCATCTTCTTCTTGAGGTTGTAATACCTTGCCACTGTGGAATTTCTGGAGGTGACTGCCTCTACAAGGGCTTCAACCGTCTCATCATCCAGTTCATTTGCAAGGTTCATGGAGCTGATCCATGATGGATAGTTCCTGATTCTGTCCTCAATCATCTTGTCTGCAAGGACAGTATTAAATGTGTGGGTAAGCACGTGGAGATTTTCTTTAAGGCCCTGGGTCATCTCCTTGGCTGCCTTTTTGCGGGCATCCCGGTCCGGCGAGTAAAGATCAGAGAGCACCTCCTCCATGGTGCGCTCATTCTCACCGAACTTCTCCATTGCAAGGACCTTTTCAAACAGGCTGTTCCAGCTTGAACGCCGGACAGGGCCAAGGTCTGCAAGGAGCTCCTCCTCTCTTCTTGAAAGAAGGTGTGGGCGGTAGCGTCTGGCTGCCTCAAGGTAGTGGCGGTAGTGCGAAATTTCCGGGGATGAGAGAATCTTTTTTGCCTGTTCGTCAGGAAGGGCAGCCCATTCCAGCTCAAAGAAAACCACCTTTTTGCTGATTTCGCTTGAAAATTCCCGAATTTTCTGGAGAAATGCCCCGGTTTCAGGGTTGTTTACAGCAGTGGCAAAGTTGAGATATGCAAAAGCTGAAACCCTGCCA